>MEKR01000143.1 GCA_001767035.1 Acidobacteria bacterium RIFCSPLOWO2_02_FULL_61_28 | reverse complement strand
CGTACCCTTCGCCGCATGCGCCGTCGTCCCAGGCTCATCTCAGCCTTCTGGAAGCAGGCTTCTTTATGGCCGGAATGACTCTATATTATGCGGGAATCAATAGAAAATTTGAGTACTCGCTTCCGCCACGCCCTCTCACCTAACTGCCCATCTGTATATCAGATTCAAGGGAGGATGTCAATAGACGGGCGGGACACCCCATAACCCTTGTTTCTCCATCCCGATGCCACCTCGCGGGCTCGCCAATTTCCCCATTTCGCGCCCGGAATGGTCACGGATTCGAATTTACTGCCACCGGACTGGGGTCACCCGCCAGAGGGTCACCGCCCAATTTGCGAATTAGTTCCGCGGTATCCGGGTGGAGGCGCCGTTCAAAGGCGTCCGTCAAGTAATTGGGGTCCCCGTCCGCGATTGCCAGCGGCGTGTGTCCGTACTTGTTTCTCACGTCCAGTCGGGCGCCCTTCTCCACCAGGAATTGAATGATTTCGTTCGCCCCGGTGTAGGCAGCGCCATGCACTGCCCTCCAGCCGTCTTTGCTGACCGCATTGACGTCTGCGCCCAGCTCGACCAGCAGTTGGACGGCTTCCAGAGCGCCCTGCTGTTCCTCCTTCGCACGGTCCTCGGCCATCCCCACCCCCGCCGCCGCCATCAGCGGCGTCACACCGTCATTGGTTCCCAGCTTCGGATCGGCGCCTTTGGCGGCCAGTGCCCGCATGAGGTTGGTGTCGCCGGTTGCGGCAGCCAGCAAATACGGAGTCGCGCCGGCCATCGCTAACTTGGGCCGATCCGAGGCCCTGGCCGGCTGATGTCTTCCTCCTCCCTTCACGATTCGCGCGTTCGGATTCGCGCCATGCTCCAGCAGTGTCCTCACCAATGCCGACATGTTGGACCGGAACATATAGGAAAGGGATACTTCTCCGTACGAGCCCGGGTCGTGTTGCGAGCCGCGCATCCCAGAGATTCCCTTCCGCAGCGAGTAGTGTAGGGCGGTCAATCCATCGGCGTCCGCCGCGTCCGGGTTCGCACCCTGCTGCAACAGAAAGATTGCGAATTCTTCGCGGCCGCTGTCCGCCGCCACCAGCAACGCGTTGAGACCGGCTTGGCTGGCTTCATTCACGTCCGCTCCTTTTCCCAGCAACAGCCGAGCCGAGTCCATATCGCCCTGTCGGGCGGCAAACATCAACGGCGTGAAACCTCCTCTCGTTCGCGCCCGGACGTCCGCTTCACGATCAATCAGCACCCGCACGACGTCCGGGTGCCGTTCCTCCAGGGCCCACATCAGGGGTGTCTGCCCCCGCTGAGTATCCTTCACGTTCACGTCCGCTCCGCGAGCCAGCAATGCTTTTACCGCGTCACCGTTCCCCGTGCGCGCACATCTCATCAGCGCCGTCTCCCCGCCCCGCAGGACGGTGTTGGTATTTGCCGCGATGTTCGCCAACTTCTCGACCATGGCGGCGCTTCCGTTGTTGCAGGCCTCCCAGAGAGGGGACACGCCATAGTCGCTCGTCCCGTTCACGTCCGCGCCGGCGCGAATCAGCAGGTCTGCCGTTTCCAGGTCATCCCAGTGGGCCGCCCAAGCCAGCGCCGTGGAGCCATCCCCCAGGCGCGCGTTCACATCCACATTCTGTTTCAAGAGGGAACGCACCGCCTCCTGGTCTTTGTTCTTGACGGCCTGCACCAACCGCAGATCGCCGTCGGCGGCCACCAGACTGCCCACTGACACAAGAGCAGCCATCCAACAGCTCAGGGATTTGCCTTTGATATCCATTCTCGTCTCTCCCTTGGGATCATGACGGCCTGTCCGATTGGTAAATTGTTCACTCCACGACTGCGAGGTAGCCGATCTTATCACCGCGATTGCTGGACCACCACACGCGATTGGGATTGGTGCGGTCGATCGCGATCCGCCGCACGTCCGAATCCGCAAGCGGGTGCGGAAACTCAACAAAGGTATTGGTGCTCGGATCAAACCGCCCGATCTTGTCCGAGAAAATCTCGCTGAACCAAATCAAGTTGCGTTTGGTGTCTACGTCAATTGCAAACGGCCCGGAGTCTTCCGTGGGCGGCGTGTATTCCGTGAAATTCCCGGTGCGGTAGTCCAATTTCAGCAGTTTGCCTGTCTCCAGCGCGGCCACCCACAGGTTCCCGTCGGCGTCGGCCGCCAACCCTCGAAGGTCAGATCTCTCCTCGGGGATCAGATGCGGTTCCAGTCTATCGGTGCCGGGATTCAGTCTGACGACTACGTTGCCAATTCTGGCAGAGTACCAAATCATCTTATCCCCGCCGAGTGCCAGTCCAAAAGGCGACGAACCTCTGGGAGCGGCATACTGGACGATCTTTCGGGTCTTGGGGTTCAGTCTCAGTATCCGCTGAGATATTAGCCCCGTTGCCCAGACATACCCGTCCAGGAAACGGAGCGTGCCGATACGCGCCCAGGGTATATTGTCAGGAACTGGGTAAGGATATTCAGGCATCGGGTAACTATCAAATTCCCCGCTTTTGGGATCGTACCGGAGAACGCGAGCGTTGGGGCCGTCATCCGCCAACCATACCTGGTCTAGCGGGTCAACCGTGACTGCATTCAACTGAACTTTGGGATCATTTCCAGGCGGAGATGCAATGTGGCGATATGTGAGCGAATGGGGGTCAAACCGCCCCAACTTGCCGGTATTCGTTTCACTGACCCAGACGATCCCTTGGGAATCCACTGTGATGTCCCGCGGCGCAGCGCCGGGCGGCAGAGTGAACTCCATCGCGACGTATTTGGCAGCCGCGCCTTGGAGCAACGTCCCTGGCAAGTTTCTGTTTAGGTGCGATGGTCCTTCCCGGCGGAGGAACCATTGACTGACAACCCGAGAATCCTGTGGACTATCCGGCGCGAAATTTTTCGCCAGATAATCCGGCACGACCACGTTATACTCCCGTTCCTCGTCACTCAGTGAGATCAGAGGTTTATGAATGCCCAGCAGGTTGTCGTACATCCGATCCACAGTCTCTTGCCACTTCGCCCGGGTCTTCCTGGCCGAAAGAACCGGCAGCAAGTTATGGCAGTATCCACATTTACCCGCGACGACCCGTTTGGCGTCTCCCTCGGGCAACAACTTCTCGAAATCTGCGTCGGTCATCCGTTTCACTCGCGGAGGGATCTGCAAGGGAGCACTCAATACCAGATCCATCTTCCCCTGCTGGCCGCTCTGGACCTCGACTGGCCCTCTAGACTCACTCTGTTGAGTGCCTCCAAAACCCTGGACCTTATAGAATATAGCCCCGGAAGCAGATGCGGGGTGCTATACCGGCCTTGCGTCTGGCTGACTACCATGAATCCAAGACCCAGCGCTTCGCTTCTTACTTTGACCAATGCTCCAGCCACCGGTTCGCCCGCCGCGCTCCTCACAACCCCGGTGATGCTGGTGTCCTGCGCTTGTACCGGGAAGCGGCTGGAAGCAATCATGGCCACAGACATCAGCAGAATCAACGCCCCTCGATTCCGCTTTGCACAAATGACACGCCTTGACATTGCTCCTGCTCCTTACCCGGAATTGTTGTTTTCAAGGTCCGCCCTGCTCAGGATTCTATGCCCAGCCGTCCTGCCGGGTCAAGCTCTGATCCCCATAGCGGTCGCGTCAAGCATGCGTCAGTTGAGGGTGGCTGGGATGCAAGGCTTCGAACCAACTTGTTCCGCATCGCAGGTTCCAAAGGCGAGGTTTCAAGAGGTGAGGAACGCAGTGCCGGCTCCAACGCATGCTCCCACCGCCTCTCACTGTAGCCAATCCCCAGCTACCTACACCAGTTTCGGGGTTGCTATATAACAAAACGCGATGCTGTCATCCTGATCCCGCGAAGCGGGAGAAGGATCTGCTTGTCTTTGAGGTCAGTAATCCGTTGCGGGAAAAGCAGATTCTTCGGGCCGACCAAAAGCGTCGGTCCTCAGAATGACGTCATCGGCGGCAACGGCGCTATACACCAACGGTGAAACCGCTCTAATCTCCCTTGCCAACGTTGGGAATCAATATCCGGTTTATGGACGTGGATAACAGCACTGATGTTCCGAGCATGTCGGTGGGCGGCAGGTGTTCGTCAGACAGGGCGGATGCTTCTAGGATTGCCGTGCGCGCAGCCGCACCAGCCTAGGCCGGGGTGATCGTGCCGAAGGCCCCGGTGGTTGCCCGAGGTGTCTCCGCAGGTTGATCCGATTTGGTGGGCTGCGGGGCAGGAGTCTGGAGGTTAAAGTTGCGCAGAAATTCAAGGAGCTTCTGGCTCCCCAGTTGAATCTCCCGGATAGCCTCCTGGGTTTCCGGGCAGGACCCGCGATTCAGTGCCAGCAAATCACTCGACATCAGCACCAGGGTTAGAGAAGCAGCCATTCGCCATAGGTCGGGCTGGCCATTGGCGGAGCTGTCCGGGGCGGAGACCTGCCCTCCGACGCCTTGACTCAGGAGGGCCTGCCGTTCCGCCGCCGCTTTCTCCGCGGCGGCAGCTACGTTGATCTGTTCCTGAAGCTGCTGGCGGGTGGCGGCCAGTTCCTCTTCCAGCTTCTGCGCCCGCTCGTCCTGCTCACGCAACCGAGCCCCCTTCTCGTCGCGTTCGGCTTCGAGGCTCTGAATGAAGTTGCCGACCGCCTCTCTCTGCTCCCGAGACTGTTCTTGGGCCGCAGCCAATTCCTCCCCCAGCACCTGTATCCGAGACTCCACGTCGCTGAGCTGGGCACGGCTCTCGTCGCGCTCGGCGGTGAGTTGACGGATCGTCTCGGCGGCTTGTTGTTGGTCGCTCAACTGCTGCCGCGCCGCCGCCAACTCCTTTTCTAGCGCCGGCATTCGGAATTCAAACTCGATGAGCTGGGCGCGGCTCTGATCGCGCTCTGCGGTGAGCTGTTGGATCGTCTCGGCAGCCTGTTGTTGCTCGTCCAACTGCCGCCGCGCCGCCGCCAGCTCATCTCCGAGCGTTCGCGTCCAGGTTTCCATCTCCCGCAGGCGGCTGCGGCTTTCATCCCGCTCCGCGGCCAGTTGCTGAATGAGTTGCTCCGCTGCGGTTTTCTGGTCCTGCAACCGGATTTGCGCGGTCGCCAGTTCTTCGTTGCGCTGGGGAGATGTCTGTTGTTTGGCCAGTTGCTGTTTGGATTGCTCGGCGATCGCTTTCTGTTCCGCCAATTCTTTTTGGGCTGCGGCCAATTCGGCTTCGAGCTTCTTCATGCGGGAGTCTTCCACCGGAGGCGCTTGGTCGCGGCGGAAGGAAAGGTTGTGCGTCAGCGTTTCCGACTCCTCCCGTTCCCGCTGGAGCCGTCGCTTCAGGTTTTCGATCGAATTCTGGATTCGTCCCTGTCCGGCCTGATCTTCCATACCGTTCCTCCCTCCGTGGGTCGTCGTGCGGCGAGCACCGGCGGCGGCGTCACATCCCACGCCCCTCTTCTACCCCGAGCCGATCTATTTTACTCGACGGCGGCGGGAATTGTTCGTCCTGGTTTCGGAACCATCTTCAGGGCGCGCGCTTGCTCTGGAAGAACTCCCGGACACAGGCCGCGCATTCCTCCGCCAGAACCCCTCGGGCGATCTCGATCCGGTGGTTGAGCCGCAGGTCGTCGGCCAAGCGAAAGAGCGTGCGCACCGCCCCGGCCTTGGGGTCATCGCAACCGTACACGAGGCGGTCTACGCGGGCGAGCACGGCCGCTCCGGCGCACATTGCGCACGGCTCCAGCGTCACGTAGAGGGTGCAGCCGGTGAGGCGGTAGTTGGCGAGCCGCTGGGCGGCCTCGCGCATGGCCACGATCTCGGCGTGGGCCGAGGGGTCATTCGAGCCGATCATGCGATTGGCGCCGCGCCCGATAATCTCCCCTCCCCGGACGACAATTGCCCCGACCGGCACTTCGCCCTCTGCTGCGGCACGCTCGGCCTCGGCCAGCGCTGCGCGCATGAATTGGATTTCAGTTTCCTCCATCGAGACCGGAATATACCACAGCCCGTGAACGAACGGCGCACGAACGCCGCGGGCCAGCAGAACTCGTCGTCCGACATCGGCCGCCACAAGCCACAGACCTTTCTTTCTACTGGCTTGCCGCGATCTCTTGGACGATCCGGTCAATTAGCGCGACGACTTCGCCGTTCGGCAGGTCGTGATGGTTGACGAAAATGGCGAAGGCCAGCAATTCGCCGCGCGCGTTGGGGGCGTAACCGGCCAGAGCAGCGACGCCGGCCAAGGCGCCGGTCTTGGCTCGCACACGGCCCGCCACGGCGCGCCCGCGCAGCCGGTTCTGGAGCGACCCGTCGGTTCCGGCAACGGGCAGCGAGTCCATCCACAAGTCGCGGCGGGGAGAATTGTACATGGAGCGCAGCAACGCCGTCGTCGCCGAGGGCGTGACCAGGTTCTGCCGCGATAGCCCGGAACTATCCCGCAGCAGAACGTCGTCTTCAGAGACTCCAATCTCCTTCATGAACTGACTCACTTCTTCCAGGCCCGCGTCCGCGCTGCCAACGTTGCGGCGCTCGCGCCCCAGAGTTCGCAATAACATTTCCGCATGGAGGTTCTGGCTGACCTTGAGGATCACTTTCAAACTCGCCGCGAGCGGAACCGATTCATGCGCCGCGAACGTCGTGGGGCTTGGCGTGGTGGGTGTGACAGGCGCCCCCTTCAAGTCCGCGACCTCGAACGGTTCCAGGCGACGCACCGAAACCGTCCCTTTGATTTCGATGCCCAGACGGGCCAGCTCCTGCCGGAAGACTTCGCCGGCAAATCGCGGCGGGTCCTCGATGGCGAGCGCGCGCGTCCACTCTGGCCCTCTCTCCGGGACCTGCCCCCACAATCGGAGCAGCGTCGAGCCGGGCCGCCGGTCAATTCCCAGCAAACGTTCCGCTGCGGGAGCGCCGCCTCCGGGGATTGGTTCCGCGCGCGGAACAGTTACAACCCGGTTCTCGAGCTGGTAGTAATTGGCCAGCGGTTCCATGCGCACGCTCGCAGGCTCGCCCGCGCGCGCCCCCGGCAGGACGCGGACCACCACCACATTGTCGTTGATCGCCAGCGCGCTCACCGGAGCGCCGTAGCCCCACTGCAAATCGTCCGCCTCCCACCCCGTCCCATACGGCTGCGCGACAAAGTAGCTGTCATCTGCAACGAGGTTTCCTTCGACGGACCGCACGCCTCGCTGGAAAACCTGCGCCGCCAGTTCCTGAAAAACCCGCGTCGCCGGCTCCTCGCGCTCAGTGCGCCCGTTGTAAGGCAGCACGCGCCCGGAGAGGTTCGGGTCGCCGCGTCCGACCAGCACGAGATCCCCCTGCACCCGGCCATCACTGCTGACCAAGGCAGTTGTTTCAACCGTGGTGCGGTAGATGAAGTCCGGTCCGAGGCGAGCGAGAGCTGCTGCAGCGGGAAAGAGTTTGGCCGTGGACGCCGGGACAAACCGTTTTTTCGGATTCACCGCGGCGAGCCGCCTCCCCGAGCGAACCGAGACCACCTCGACCCCCCAGTGCGCCCCCTGCGCTTTCTGTTCCCCCACAATCGCGAGAATCCGCCGCTCCAGGGGCGCCCGTTGCAGAGCAGAAACCTGCTGGGCTGATGCGGGGAAAACAAAAAAGCTGAGGAGGAAGGAGAGGAATAACACCCGTGTGGAGAATCCCCTGAGCAGGTGGCGGCGCGGCAACAGGCTCCGCTCCCTGGCGGTCCCGGCCCGCGCGGGAGCCGGGCTCGCAACTCTGATTGTCGGTCGGTTCAGCACGCGAGCAACCGGGCGGCGTCCTTGGCGAAGTAGGTCAGGATCACGTCGGCGCCGGCGCGGCGGATGGCCGTGAGCGTTTCCATCATGGCGCGTTCGCGGTCAATCCAGCCCCGCTGGGCCGCCGCCACGATCATGCTGTATTCTCCGCTCACCTGGTAGGCCGCAATCGGAATCGGGAACTCCTGCCGCGCCCGGCAAATCACGTCGAGGTACGGCATGGCCGGCTTGATCATCACCATGTCGGCGCCCTCCTCGATGTCGAGCGCGATCTCCCGCAGCGCCTCGCGCTGGTTCGACGGGTCCATTTGGTACGAGCGCCGGTCGCCAAACTGCGGGGCCGAATCGGCGGCCTCGCGGAACGGCCCGTAGAACACGGAAGCATACTTCGCCGAATACGCCAGAATCGAAACGTGGGACAGCGACGCGCCGTCGAGCGCGCGGCGAATGGCGCGCACCCGCCCGTCCATCATGTCCGAGGGGGCCACCATATCGGCTCCGGCGCGCGCGTAGCTCAGCGACTCCTCGGCCAGCAGATCGAGCGTCGCATCGTTGTCCACTTCTTGGCCTTTCAGCACGCCGCAGTGGCCGTGGCTGGTGTACTCGCAGAGACAGACATCGCAGAGAATGAGCAGCTTCTCGCCAACCGCTTGGCGAATCGCGCGGACGGCTTGCGCTACTATGCAGTCATCCCCATAGGCACTGGACCCGCGCTCGTCTTTGGTCTCCGGGATTCCAAACAGGAGCACCGCGGGGACGCCGAGGTCGGCCACTTCGCGGCACTCCTCCCCCACCCGGTCCACCGAGAATTGATAGTTTCCCGGCATCGAAGCGATCTCGCGCTTGACCCCGGAACCGGGACCTACAAACAACGGGTAAATAAAATTCTTGGCCGACAGGCGCGTCTCCTGGACAAAGGAGCGCAGCAGCTCGCTGCGGCGCAGGCGGCGAAGTCGTGTGGTCGGGAAAGACATGATTCACTATCCCAATCGCAATAATTCTCCAAATGATAGCACGAAAAGTCGGTCCCGAAGCGCTGGGCTATCTTTGCTCACTCTGCCGCAGAATCGTCAGGAATGCGCCAGGCGTGACGATCTGGATGTTTCGATATGTCCTTAATGTCAGGAGGTCCTTATCGCCGGTGACTATGTATTTCGCACCGCCTTCGAGAGCCGCCGAAAGGAACTTATCGTCTTCAGGGTCCCGGCACACATTCACCGTGATGTTTCCGGGAACAACGAGGCTCTCCTCTGCCAAAGACTCCACCAACAAGCTGACTTCTTCGTCGCGGAGCCATCGTGCTTGCCGAATCTTTGGATACGAGAGTGCATGCAGGATCTCTTCGAGGGTAGGAGGAGAGAGAACGAGCTTAAAAGCTCCTCGCCGCCAAGCATGGAGGAGCCGGTCTTCGTTTCCGCCTTGTACGAGCGTTGCCGAGATGAGGACATTGGTGTCGAGCACGACTTTCATGGGCGGGAACGTCGGGTCCTGGTTCGGGCGGTCGCGATAGCCTCGTGCACAAGTTTCCGAACTTGGCGCGATGGCGTACCCTTGGCTCGCCCCTGGACCTGGTCAATCAGCGCGAACAGTCTCTCGCGGGAAGCCATCCGACGGATGTCTCGCGTTTCCACGTAAAAGCGGAGCGCCTCGCGAACGAGTTCGGATTTCGTGCGGTTCTCCTCTTCGGCCACCTGCTCGGTTATCTTCAGAAGCGGCGGCGGAAGAGAAACCGTGATTAGTTTTCGTGTGCGCATCGGTTGTGCTGTAATACCCGGTATTTCAGAATATGCATTTCGGACTGCCCTGTCAAGGAAACCCTGTTATGCTCAATCCATTTCACAAAAACTGCTAGAACAGACGCTCCTGCTTCTTCAAATTCCCAAACGTGCCGATATTGGCGAGCGAAAAGGCCATGCGAAACTGGTTCTCCGTGCGCACCGGGCCCAGGGCAAAGCGCCGGTACTCGAAGCTGATCCCGCAGCAGTTATTGTTGTAGCTGGCTTGCAACGCGGTAAAGGGGAGGTACGCGGCGCGGATGTCGTAGGCGCCGACGAAGACCGCATTCCAACCCACCCGAGTCAAATTCCCGTATCCCATGCTGAACCCGATCTGATTAAAGTTGGGGGAAAGAACCGGGGAGCTGCGGACAAAGAAGTGGCTCACGGAAGCAAAGGCCTGCCCCCGGCGGGCATTTCCCACCAGGCCCCCGTGCGTGACCCGGCGAAGGATTGTGTCGTAGTCCTGCCGGAACTCGATGTCGTACCCGGCCGAGGGATGAAAGCGCACGACGGAAACGAGGGGCGAAAACCGCCGCGGCCTGTCGAGAAACGCATTGCTGGTCAGATCGAGCGGGGAGAGAAACACGTTTCTTCGGCCCGGCGCCAGCGCCCCTCCAAAATCGGGGTCAAGATAGTATTGCTGCCGCAACTCCCACGAGAGGACCTCCTTGGTTCCCTGTTCCCTTCCGCGCCGGACCAGCAAGCGGTTGGTCAATGAGTACACGATCTCGCGGGTATTGGTCAGCCGGTCCTGTTCATCGAAGCTCAGCAGGTCGGCGAAGTCCCGGACGCCGCTCACGGCGCGGAACGTCACCTTCGGCTCGACGACGTGCTGGATCGGCTGGCGATACAGAGCGCCGGCGGAAGAAAACACCCGCGCCAATGCGGGCGGCACGAATTCAACCGAAATTTCTCCGGCTCCCTGGTTGAGCGCGTCATCACTAATCTGCCCGAGACGCAGCCGGCGTCCGTAGCGAATGCCGCGAACCCCTGCGGCCGGCGTCAAGCGAAAACCGTGCCATTGGAGCGGCAGAGTGAGGCGCGGCGAAAACGCCAGCCGCTCCAGCGTCGAAGTTCGGAGCGCCGCCCCAGAACTGCGGAGCGGGTCACTCCGGCTTACCGCGCCGAGCGAACTCTGCCAGGAGATCCAAACAGGCGACGCGCGCCAGAGCGGCCGTTCCAGGCTGTTGAACTCCACCTGCGGCACCTGGCGGATGGTCACTTTGTCGCCGGGGCGAACGCTTTGGAAGTTTTCAAACCGCGACACGAGCACATTGAGATGGAAGGAATCGAAGCTCTTGGTCAGGAAACCGGTCGAATGCACTCCCGAGTTGACCGCCTCCGTATAAGTCTGCGTAAACGCCTCCCGAAAGGTCAGGGAACTCAGATAGTTGAAATCGAGGACGCCGCGGAAGCCGCGCGGGAGAGAGGCCACTCCGTAGGCCCGGACCGTGCGCCCGCTTTGGTCAATTTTCTGCGGGCCGTAACCTCGATCCACGACGCCGGAGTAGCTCACGTTGAAATAGCTGCTCCCGGACGGGCGAACCCGAAACATGGCCTGCTGGGACCACCCGCGCGCGCTCAAAAACTCTCCGCCCAGCTCCAAGTCCGCGCTGCGGTTGATGGCCCAAAAAAACGAGTCGCCGATCACCGTTCCGAGCCGGGAATTGTTTCCGATGGTCGGCATCAAGAAGCCGCTGCTCCGCGGAATCCGGCGCAGCGACCGATACAGAAAAGGAAAATAAAAAACCGGCACTTTCCACAGGTGGAGCTTCCCGCTGTACAAGCGCGCGCTGATCCCCGGCTGGATGGTGGCCCGCGGGGCGAAGAAGGTCCAGGTGGGATCGGGGACGGTGCAGACGGTCAACTCTCCCTGATGAACCTGATACGTATTTTCGTCCTCCCGATCCACCCGCTCGGCCGTAAAGAAGAACGGATTTGTCGTAGTGAGCAGCGCGGCCCCTGCCCGGACCTGCGCGCCGACGCTCCCTTGGACGTCGAAGAAACTGCCCCTGCCCGCGTGGAGGTTGTATTCTGCCCGCGTGGCCTGGAGGTCGGCGTGTTCCGCCGTGTGGAAGAAGTGTACGTTGTCCGTGGCAACAATCTGCCCCGTGGCGGCATGGTAGTCCATTTGGTCCGCTGTCAGGTGCAGGGAGCCGTAAATGACTTCTACGTGGCCCGAGAGCTGATAGAGATCACCCGTCTTCTGTTGGGAGTCGGCCCGGATCAGGACCGGCAGGGAGGAGGGCTGGCCCTCCGCTGCAAAAGCACTGGAGGGCGGGTCCGGTTGTACCTGACCAAGCAACAGGAAACCGGGCAAAACAAGCTGACAAGCAAGCGTGGATATGCTAACAAGGAAAAGTGCCTTGCAATTCATGCCCCGTCCAGCGCGGCCTGCCGTTCCGCCATGCGGCGAGAGAGTTGGGTCCTCTGAACGGGCAAAGTAACACGACCGAAGTTTCATTGCAAGGTCGGTAGGGAGAAAGCTCGGTCACGCCGATGCCTATGAGAGCAGAGAAGGTTCCGGAAAGTAAGCCTGCAACGTGCCCATCCTGCGGGCATTTGTGTGAGGAAGGGGAACACCGCTGCGAGAAATGCGGCCGCCGTCTCGACGATCCTCGCCGGAGTACTGCGGCAGTTCACCCGCGCGAGAGCGGCACCGGCAACCTGCGTGTCCTCGATGCTGGCACGGCGCCCCCGCAGTCGCGCGGGGGGTCACCGCGAATCCTCGTCCACGGCCAGACCGACGCCCGTCAACGAAGCCCTGCGTTCCCCGATCCCTTGCGGCGGCAATTGAGCGCGCAGGTCCGGGAGTTCCGAACCCGCCGCCGCCCTGCGCTCCCGTTTCCGGGCAGTGAGAAAGTGCACCAGATCGAGAAAGTTATTCCCATCGCAGGGCCTGCTGCCCATCCCAGTCAGAGGCGGGAAACTTCGGCGACGATCCGTCGCCCCCGGCGTTCTCACCCCACACCAAAATTGCAAGCTCCGTTGGACTTTCCCGGTCTGTCCTCCGAAGGTTTGGCGCAGGAGAGCCCGGTTGTGCGATCGGAACCATCCATCGCGCCGGTGGCGCCCATTTGCCTGCGGGCTATCGGCCATGCTCTGGACTTCGCTTTGATTCTGGCCGCGTGGCTGGTGTTTCTTGCTCCGCTCAAGCTTCTGGTAGGAGAGGTGGTCTTCAACCGCTTCCTGCTGGCGGGCGGCCTTGGCGCCGGCGTGGTGTTGGCGCTCCTGTACGGCATGATTTTCCTGTATCTGAGCGGGGCGACTCCCGCCATGCGCTATGTGGGCCTGCGCGTGGTCAACTTCGATGGCCAACCCGCATCCCGTCCCGAACGGCTCTGGCGGCTTCTGGGAGCCGTTGCCAGCGCCGGCTCGTTCTTGCTAGGATTCGTTTGGGCCGCGGTGGACGACGAGAGGTTTTCCTGGCATGACCGCATTTCGAAGACCTTCCTTACGCCTACGAATCGGTAGGCCCGCGCCGCCTGCGGGGCAGTCCGCAGCGATTTTTTCCGTGCAGTACGTCTTCCAAATCCGCAAGGGGCAAATCCGCAAGGGGACGCAGCGCCGCCAGGGCTGGTTCCAGGTGTCCCGCATCTGCCCTCACTTTTCCCGCGCCGGAAGCCATGCTTGAACCCACCATCCGGGTCGTTCTCCTTTGGCACATGCACCAACCCTACTACAAGGACTTGGTGACGGGTGTGTACCGGCTGCCGTGGGCGCGGCTGCACGCGCTCAAGGATTACTACGGCATGGTGGCCATGATCGAAGAATTTCCCCGCGTCCACCTGACGTTCAATCTGGTCCCTTCACTGTTGGCGCAACTCGAGGACTACGCCAGGGGAACCGCGCAAGAGCCGATGCAGGAGATTGCCGCGAAACGCGCGGACGAGCTGACCCTGGAGGAGCGCTTGTTCCTGCTGCGCTATTTCTTTCAGGCCAACGTCGAGCAACTGATTTCCCGCTATCCGCGCTACCGGCAACTCTACGACCGTATGCACGCGAATGATTTCCATGCCGAGCGGGCCCTCCCGTTTTTCCAGGCTAATGATTTGACGGATTTGCAGGTGCTCTCGCAACTGGCTTGGATAGACGAACGCTTCCTGGCCGATGATCCGAAGATTCAAAGCCTCGTGGCCAAGGGGCAGGGCTACGAATACAGCGACCAGGAGATGCTCCAACGAAAGCAACAGGAGATCATCCGGGCTGTCTTCGACGCGTACCGGGCGGCAGCCGAGCGAGGGCAGATCGAAATTTCTACTTCGCCCTTTTATCATCCCATCCTGCCGCTGCTGTGCGACACACAGGTGGCCGCGGATGCGCACCCCGGAGTGCGCCTTCCGCAGCGCCGTTTCCGCCATCCTGAGGATGCCAGCCTGCAACTAGAACGCGCCCTCGAAATCCACCGGCGCCTGTTTGGACGTGTTCCCATTGGGCTGTGGCCTTCGGAAGGGTCGGTCTCCGAAGAGGTCCTGCGCCTCGCCGCCTCCTTCGGATTTCAGTGGACCGCGACGGACCAGCGTGTGCTCGGGAACTCCATCGGCGAATGGGTTTATCGGGATGCATCGGGAACACTGGTCAACGCGGAACGCCTGTATCGTCCCTACTCGTTTGCAACGCCTTCAGGCCCGATCCAGATGCTCTTTCGAGACCAGGACCTGTCGGACCAGATCGGCTTCGTTTACTCCCGCGTGGCGCCGCACGAGGCCGCGGCGGACTTTGTTCGACGGATCAAGCAAAACGCTCTCCCGGTGGTCCGCCAGGGCAAGCCGGCCACAGTCCCGGTCATCCTGGACGGCGAGAACGCTTGGGAGTATTACCCGCAAAACGGGCGGCCGTTCCTGCGCGCTCTCTATGGAATGCTCTCGGAGGACCCGCAACTGGAGTGCGTCACCGTAGCGGAAGCGCTCCAACGACACGGTCCGGGCGAACCCTTACCGAGGGTGGTTCCCGGCTCGTGGATCAACGCCA
>MEKR01000142.1:39822-51301 GCA_001767035.1 Acidobacteria bacterium RIFCSPLOWO2_02_FULL_61_28 | reverse complement strand
TTCGACCACCTCATCGCCGTGGCTGTTCCAGACCGGCAAGGGCGAAGGCAAGGAGCGCAGCAGGCGCGACCCGTCCTCAATTTCGAGCAGCGCCCGCCCGTACTCCCGGTTCGGGGCCGGGCGGACTTGCCCTCCCATCTGCTGCGCGATCAGTTGCAGCCCGTAGCAAATCCCGAGGACGGGAACCCCCATCGCCAAAATCGCAGGGTCGGAGTGCGGCGCGCCGTCATCGAAGACCGAGCTTGGCCCGCCGGAAAGGATGATCCCTTCCGGTTCGAGCTTCCGCAACGCCTCCACGCTGATGTTGTAAGGAACAATCACGCTGTGAACGTGGTGCTCGCGGATGCGCCGCGCAATGAGCTGCGAGTACTGTGCGCCGAAATCCAGGATGACGATGCCGTGAAATGCCATGGCTGGGTTGTGGAACAAAACTGCAGGAGGCCGTCGCAACGCCCCACACGCCATTATACCCCGTCTGCTCAAACATTCCCCAAGGTCGGATAACGCGGTGTCGGCGAGAAGGAACGGGCGCAACCGCTTTCGGAAATGTGGCTCTATTGCGCCAGCTTCCGGGAAGCCGGCTACTTGGCCGAGCGGCTCAAAAAGAAGTTGCTGCTTTGGCCCTTTACTTTATGCTACGATGTAAAGCGATGCCGGAAGCGATCCTTTCAACGAAGAATCAGATTGTGATCCCGCGGGAGGCTCGCGCAGCCTTGCAGGTGAAGCCCGGGGACAAGCTGCTCGTGGTTGTTCGTGGAGAAAGGGTTATTGTCCTCCAAAAACCCAAATCCCATCATGCCGCGATACGCGGCTTAGCTCGCGGCGTATATTCCAGCACCCATCTTCAAAAGGAACGCCAGAGTTGGGACTAAACCGCCTCCGCACGTATCTCCGGCGTCACCGCCGGATCGCTTTGGATACGAGCATCTTCATTCGTCAGGGCACGGTTTCAACCGTGCCACAAATAAGCGGACGATGATCCCTTCCATACTGCCGTAGGCACAAGCGGAGGCGCAGCGCGCAGAAGCGCGGCTTGAAAGTCATGTTGAATGCGATAGGATTCCAAAGGCACAAACCGAAAATGTTATTCCTGTCGCTTCGCTAGTCGCTACGCCCTTCGACTTCACTCAGGACAAGCGACGGCCGGAGCCTGTCCCGAGCGCAGTCGAGGGGGCAGAGTGGTACCAAAGATGACTGCCGCCCGTTTCGGCATTCCGGCTTGCCGGGATGCCCTGACGAATCCTCGCTGCATTGCTCCACAACGAGCATAAGCGGCGTTATAATGAGCACCGCAATCGTGGGGGTGCGCCTCGTCTTTGGCCTTCCGGGGCCGCCCGCCATGGCGGTTGAGGTGGGCCGGCCTAAACAAGAGTAGGGTGGACGCCACATTCCACACACTCCCGGGAGAGAAAGACAGACGTGAGTCTCAAAGCCATCGCCCGTAGTTATATCCACAAAATCAGGCCGAAAGCCAAAGCCGAGCTTGGTTGGTTCCGGCAGCAGCCTACGCTAAGCGCAGCGATCGAATATGCTGCCCTGGCGACCAACAGTAGAGGCAAGAGATACTCGCACCAGCGCAGATTGAGGAAAGCAACTCTTGAAAAAGCGCGACACGTTCTCCTTCATAATTCAAAAGCTATCGCGCAGTCCAGGAGCTTTGACGACCTCTTCGCTCTGATCGACAAGATGCTTGGGCCAATAAGCGGCATTGGAGAGCTTTACGTTTATGACACATCCTTACGCGTCGGTGCCAAGCTTGGCCTCCTGCCGGAAAAGGTTTATCTACATGCAGGCACGAGGGTGGGGGCCCAGACGTTGGGAGCCGATCACAAAGCTAAAACTCTTGAGGTTTCGGCATTGCCGCTCGAGTTTCGACAATTGGAACCGCATGAGATCGAGGACGTGTTGTGTATCTTCAAAGGTGATCTGAAAACAGCGGGCGCCGATTGGCCTGCGGTAAATCTAGTCAAACGCAGTTGGTGCAACTAGCTAACAAAGGCCTCCCAACACTGCGTTGGAGCGGACCGCGCTGGAGCGGCGTAGCCACAGTGAGAGGTTTTCTCGCCGTGGGCATTTCAGCGGAGTTTACGAACACACGGCAAATTGGAACTGCGAATTTGCCGTGGCTACCCGCTAGTGAGTTTACGGACGCTCGATTGCGGCTTTCCACACACGCTGACCTGCATCGCCTTTTGGTTCGCAGACGGTCGTTACCCTGAAGTGGTACCCCGCAATCCGGAAAATCTCCTGAACCGATAGAGGGGGCTTCAAAGGGCTAAATTCCCGTAGCTTCAGGTTCTGCGTTATTTCGCGATTCAATTCAGGAGGGTTATCAATCCATCGAGCGTGGGTCGCAATTCCTATCGCGATAATGCCAATTCGGTTGGCATACAACATCACCTTCGCTCCCGCTGGAATTCTAGTGATTCTGTGAATCCACGGCTCACCAGTTGCAAGAGCACACTGATGCTCAAGCATGTAGTTCTCCATATCGCTGGCAGCTTTCAATTTCTTGCGGGACGTGTTGACGAAAAATACGGGCGCTGGTTTCTGGCTGATGCGCTTTCCTTTGATGAGCAGTTCCGGCAAATCCAAGTGGAATGATTGCGTTGTTCCCTTGTATATGCGGTATGGCCACGCTTGAATGTCCAAGTCATGACGCTGCCAGTGTGCTATGGCCGAGAGAGTTTCATCGTCCGTGCCATCTGTCATAACGACGAGATGGTGTCGTTTCCCCAATTTTTCACCCTCTGTAACCGCACGGTTACGGTCGTACCCGAAGTATTCGCAGAAGGCTACGGCAAGGGACTCCTTCGGGTCTTCTTGGTTCTCCCGATAGAGTTTGTCTAAATCCCGAATCTCACCCGAGCCGAAAAGTTGTGAATAGCGCATCACTTGCAGCAGGTGCTCTGCTTTACCGCCGACTTTCTTCAACTCGAACAGCCACAATTCTCCTTCGGAGTCGAGGGCAACCAAGTCTGCCTTCTCGCCCACTGATGACTGGCCGATTACCATTAAATCAGTGCTGACCAACTGCCGGAGGTGCCGAAACAAGTAGTCTTCGAGCTTCTTCTCACGCCAGCCGTGTTCCGACAGGCTAGAAACCTTGAGAGGATGAGGTGCTTTTTCACCGCTTTTGGGGATTTCGTAAATCACGGTTTAGAGGCCCCCGCGCAACCAGGATTTGTTTCACGATAGCCGATTATACTCTTCGGAATGCAAGAACGCCCTGAATCTAGGAGGCGCTTGCACATGGCGGCTATTGGCAAAAACCGGTAGCCACGGCGAGCGCCTTTTCTCGCCGTGGGCATTTCGGCGGATTTTACGAACCCACGTCCCCTCGGACAGCCCCGAACGGGGCGAAAGACAATAGCCCACGGCCCTTCGACAGGCTCAGGACGGTCCATTCGGCACTGCTCAGGACGGTGAGCGACAGTCGAACCGTGAGCGAAGTCGAACCGCGTGAGCCGTGGGAATGCGACGGTCCATGATTCGTACCGCTCTGCCGAAGGCCCAAGCGCAGGCAACGCCGCAGCGCATTTTGAATTCCGGCTAAATAAGCAGAGCATTCGAAAACAACGGAACGAGCAAATTGGATTGATGTCGCTCCGCGTCCCGCTGCGCTCCGGCCTGCGGCAGCGTGGTACAAATCACTCGCGGATTACGGGTTCAGCCAGCGGTCCAACCAGTCCAAGGCCAGTTGCACCTGCTCCTCGGTAACGCTGTGGCCGACGCCCTCGGCTACATCCATCTGCAAACGGTCGCCCGCGTTGGCGCTTTTGTACGCCTCTTCCGCGGCAGCAAAGGCGACCTTGGCGCCTTCCAGGGGATTGCCGGGATCGGTTTCCCCGCTCAAAATCAGCAAGGGTCGCGGAGCGATCGCCCGCAACATGGTGGGGCAGTCGAAGTCCTCGGTGATTCCGGGCAGGAGCTTGTTCCAGAACGCACGCACCGCCTTGGCATTGACGGCGGTCTCGCCCAACTCCTTCGCGGCAACTTCGAGAGCGCGCTGGATGGTGGCGGCCCGGCCCTGCCATTGCTCGTGCTCCAGGCTCCACCGGAAGCTCTGGACCGAGATCATGGGGACTGCGACCTGGATTCGTTCATCGGTCGCCGCCGCCAGCCAGGTTTCAATGCCGCCCATGCTGATGCCGATCATCCCGATGCGCTGCGGATCAACGTCCGCGCGGCTTTGCAGGTAGTCCACGGCGCGCCACACGTCGTATACGGTATCGTAATACAAGGGGTGTTCCTGCTTCGCGGCGTCTTTCTCCTGCCAGGCCCGAAGGATCGCGTCCTGGTATTGTTCGCTGCCGTTGGCGCCGCCGGGGACACGCGATCCGTGATAGCGCGCATCAATGGCGATCGCCAGCATCCCCCGCTCGGCGAGCGCCGCGCACAGGTCCAGCATCCCGTCCTTGTCGTCACCGGTCCCATGCAGAGCGATGACGGCCGGCAGCCTCCCCTGGGCGCGAGCGGGCTTCACGATCAGGAAGGGAACGGTCTGATTCGCCGCACTGTCAAACGCTCCCTGCTCCAGTATCACCTCGTCGTCCCCACCCTGGGGAATGGTGATTGCCGCCAGAGGGACTTTAGGGCGGTCCAGCAGTTTGTGGAAGCTCGCGCGAACTTCGGAACTCTCGGGACTGGCCGCCAGCGCAGCGCCACCCGTGGCCGCCGGCGAGAGAATCAACACTGCGAGGATCAAAACAAAGGATGGGTTTTTGGTTTTCATCAGGAATTCCGTTCTCGATTCATTGCCATTCAAAGTATACACCAGACCGTTTCGCTTGAGAGCTTTCCCGTCCCGCGAGTCCGGGCAGATGATTCCTGTGCACGGCTCGGCGCTTTGCCAAGCTGTGTTCTGCGGTGGAATTACAAGGAGAGGTGATCGGAGTCGAGCTGACCGGCAGCGCGGCGCGCCGGACGGACGCGCAAGTTCCCTTCGACTTCGGTCAGGGCAAGCCGCGAGCCGGCAATACGCACCGGCCCTCGGGACCGCAGCGTGGTGGAGGCGAGGCAGGTTACCCCAACGCAACATTGGGATAACCTTCGCGCCAGAGGGTGGTCGGATCAGGCCCTCAGGTACTTGTTGAAGAAGTCGAGGGTACGTTGCCAGGCCAACTTGGCAGCGGCCTCGTCATAGCGGGGCGTCGTATCGTTATGGAAACCGTGATTGGCGCCCTCATACATATGCATGGTGTAGGTCGCGCGGTTTGCTTTCAGCGCTTCCTCGTAGGCGGGCCATCCGGCGTTGATCCGCGTGTCGAGCGAGCCGTATTGAATCAATAGAGGCGCTTTGATCTTGGCGGCATCCGCGGCCGTGGGCTGTCCGCCGTAGAAAGGAACCGAAGCCGCCAGGTCCGCGCCCATCCGCGTGGCCAGGTAGTTGGCGACTCCCCCGCCGTAGCAGAAGCCGACCACGCCGATCTTGCCGGTGCAGTCGGAGCGTGCTTTCAGCCAGTTCGCCACCGCCAGCCAGTCCTCGTTCAGCTTGTTCCGGTCGAGCTTTCCAAACAGCTCCACGCCTTTCTCTTCATCGCCCGGATAGCCGCCAACCGTGGTGAGCGCGTCGGGAGCGACGGCCATGAAATTCGAGGTGCCTAACCGCCGCGCCACGTCCTCGACATAGGGATTCAGGCCCCGGTTCTCATGCACGACCAGCACGCCGGGCAGTTTTCCCGTGGCGTTCGCGGGACGCACGAAGTATCCCTTGATGCTTCCATGGCCCTGCGGCGTGGGGATGGTCAGGGACTCGGTCTTGATCCGCCGGTCGTCTTTGGGGACTTGCTGCGCCCAGGCGTAATTGTGTTGGAGGCTCTCCCAGATGCCCACGGCGGTTAAGCCGCCGACGGCAAACTTCTTCGCGCCGTCCAGAAATGCGCGACGGTTGATGTCGCCGTGCACGTACAGGTCAAACAGGTCCAGCAATTCTTGCGGGAAATCGGTCGCTTTCTTTCGCTCCATTTGAATGTCTCCTCCGGTTTGGTTCAAAATGTTGTGACGCGGCGGCAGAATCCGGCGTAAAGAATCCCGCCCCGTCCCTCTCGGGGAACAGTTCCCCCCAGGTGATGCCATTGAGTTCAATCACCCGCCCTACGATCCCCAGCGCCCATCCCCGCTACAGGGAGTACTATACACCAATTTCAGCATCGCAAATCCAAGAACTCTCCAATAATTCGTTGTGAAAAACGCGTTCTCACAGACGCGAGGAGGCCGAACGCTCTTGCCAGCCTGGCGCAACACCAGGCGGACTGGGGCAGTGTCCTCCACCTTGGTTGTTCACAACCGGAATTCGTTTCCTTCGGAAGATTTGGAAGAATGTCCTTGACGTGGTTTCCGATCACTGTCTATTCTGGCCACGGAAGGAGTGTGCGGTGGGAAGGAAGGGTTCGTCCGAAGCGGGTTCGTCCGGGTGGATCAGGAAGCGGGTCGGAAGGTCATTAGGATGAGGGGCGAGATACGTAATACTACGAAACGAAGCCAACAAGTTCTTTGTTTGCAACACAAATCTCGTTTCATTCGCTTTATTTTCGCCATATCCCATTTCTTTTGGGACACCTTCCGGAATCGCTATCCCATTGACCCACGATTTGGGAACCGTCCTTGCTGCCTCCAGGATTTCGTGCCGTGAACATTCTTCTGAATGACGTGGAAGCGCGCGTGCTCGGCTCGCTGGTGGAGAAGCAGTCCACCACGCCGGACTATTATCCCCTCTCGCTGAACGCGGTCCTGAATGCGTGCAACCAGAAATCCAGCCGCGATCCGGTGATGAACCTCGACGAAGACGCTGTGCGGGACGCGCTCCACAGTTTGAATGAGAAGGGTCTGGCCGGAACCGCCAGCACGGCGGAAAGTCGCGTGCCCAAGTTTGAGCACCGGCTCGGAGAAGCCTTCAACCTGGGCCGCCCCGAGAATGCCGTGCTTTGCGTGTTGTTGTTGCGAGGTACACAGACGCCCGGCGAGCTGCGCGGCCGTTCCGAGCGTCTGTATCGGTTTGATGATTTGGGCCAGGTGCATTCGGCGTTAGAGCGCCTGATGAAGCGCGAGCCGCCGCTGGTTAAGATGCTCTCGCGGCAGCCCGGCACAAAGGAGGCGCGCTACGCGCACTTGCTTTCGGGAGACGTCGCGGAAGGGGAGCCGCCGCCGCCGCAGAACGAGGCAACCGCAAGCAGCTCGGGCGACGACGCGCGGATACCGCGCCTGGAGGAGGAAGTCGCGGGCCTGCGGCAAGAGGTCGCGGACTTGAAGCAACAGTTCGCCGATTTCCGCAAGCTGCTGGAGTAGGGAATCTCTATCCCGATCCCCCATCCGCTCGGGCGGGCGCCAGCAGCGTGAGCGCATCGGGAACGATCTCCACGGTAATCGGGAGCCGCCCGGCCAGTTCCCCATCCACTTGGTAAAGGACAGGAGTTTCGCTTTCGGCTGTATCCTCGCAACGAATCCGGCTGGCCGAAAAGGAAACCACATCGGGCAGGCGACGGAGCCTCCCGGCAAACAGCGCCAGAGTGTAGATGAAATACCGGAACAATTTCCGGGATGGGAAACAATACACGTGGAATCGGTCCGAGAAAAGGTCGGCCTCGGGAATCATCCGGAACGGCCCGTAATATCGAGTCCGGCTGATGCAGGCGAAGGTCGCTTCCAGGGGCGTCTCCCCCGCCGAAACCGTGAACGGCGCGAATGGCTGGAAGGCTGCTTGCCGGGCGGCCTGGATGCCGTAGTGGACCATTCCCAGCCGGTCTTTCCAGTTCCCCGCGATTTGTGTCAGGACCTGTGCATCGAAGCCCACGCCCACCATCGAGAGAAAGTACCGCTCCCCGACGCGGCCCAGGGCAATGCGGCGCGGCGTGGCCGAGGGGATCAGCCGGGCAGCAGCTTCAATGTCGAGCGGGAGGCGCAATTCCCGAGCCAACCCGTTGGCCGTTCCGCCGGGCAGCACCGCCAGTGGGACCGCAGAATGAGCCATGCCGCCGATGACTTCATTGATGGTGCCGTCGCCGCCGCAGACGACGATCAGGTCCGCGCCCGCTTGGACTGCTTCCCGGGAAAGGGCCGAGCCGGACCCGGGAGCCGTGGTTGCCTGGATCGAGACCCGAATGCCGGCCCGCTCGAACTGCTCTTGGACTCGTTGGAGCTGCTGCAACCGCTGCTTGCGGCGGCGGCCCGCAATCGGATTGTAGATGAGGACTGCCTTTGTGTGCGGAGGACTCACCATGACCTGCTCTGGGCCGTCCGAGGCGCTGTGGATGTTAGAGCATTTTCAGTTTTGGTGTAGAGTATGTGGGGACGTCAGGGCACGACTTCAGTCGTGCCGTAAAGCATGTCCAATCAACTTCTCTTCCTTGCGGCTTCAGCCGTTGAGGGACATCCTCAGGGGCTAAAGCCCACCGGAAAGGAGGCTTCGTTTCGGCATGGCTGAACCTGGATTATTCATGAACCTCAGCAGCCGCCGTGAGCGTTCGTTTTTTTCTAGCCCAGGCGTTCACGCCTGGGAACCGGGAATCCCATGGTTTTTTCAGCCCCCTTCAGGGGGCTTGTGCTCCGACGAGCGGAGAAGCCCCCTGGAAGGGGGCTACCCAGCGTGTAGGCCTCATCCAACCCAGGCGTAAACGCCTGGGCTACGGAAAAGACGGAGCGTCCGATGTTCCAAGCTCGAAGTCTCATGAATAATCCGGCTGAAGCCATGCCCTGACGAGATCACTTCACTCTAAAGTAACTCTGAAAATGCCCTAGAATCCCACACTGTATAATGAGTTCAGGTTCAGAAGCAATTGCAGTGAGGAGCCTGCGTCGCATCACACCCCGATGAAAGCTGCCGAAAAGAGACTCCCGAAGCAAATCGAAGAACTCCGCGAGCTGATTCGCCACCACGAGCACCGCTACTTCGTGCTCGACGCGCCGGAGATTTCTGACGCGGAGTTCGACCAGTTGATGGAGCGTTTGAAGAAGCTCGAGGCCGAAAACCCGAGTCTCATCACACCCGACTCGCCCACGCAGCGGGTGGGCGGGAAACCGCGCGAGGGCGTTGTCCAGGCGCGCCACAGCGTCCCGATGATGAGTCTCGACAACACATATTCCGAAGACGATCTCCGGGACTTTGACCGGCGGGTGCGGGAGGCGAAACGACATATTGATGTCGTTTCGGGCAAAGAGACTATCGAGTACGTGGCCGAACTCAAGCTGGACGGGATGAGCATGACGGTCCTCTACGAGAAAGGGATGCTCGCGCGGGCCGTCACGCGCGGCGACGGAACCGTCGGCGAGGACGTGACCGAAAATGCGCGCACGATCCGGCCGCTTCCTCTTTCGCTCGCTCCGTCTGCGCTGGCCAAAACCAGGCTCCCCTCGCCCTTCGAGGCGCGCGGAGAAGTCATCCTGGGCCGCAGCGCCTTCGAGCGGCTGAATCAGGAACGGGAGGAAGCGGGCCAGCCGAAATTCGCGAATCCGCGCAATGCCGCCGCCGGATCCATTCGGATGCTCGAACCGAGCGTGGTGGCCGAACGCCGCCTCGATTACTACGCGTATGCGCTGCTCGCCAACGGGCGCGTGCCATTCCCGGAGCATCGGCGCGTGCTGGAAACGCTCGCGGCGCTCGGTTTTAAGGTGAACCCCAACTGGCGGTCTTGCCGCGACATTGAGGAAGCCCTGGAGTTCTGCCGGGAGTGGGAGTCCAAGCGCGATGCGCTGCCGTTTGAGATTGACGGGGTCGTAATCAAAGTGAATTCGGTGGCCTTGCAGGAAGAACTGGGGGCGACCGCGAAGGCCCCGCGATGGGCCGTCGCGTACAAGTATGCCGCGCGGCAGGCGATGACGAACGTCCGTGATATTCAGGTGCAGGTCGGGCGCACGGGCGCGCTCACTCCGGTGGCGATTCTCGAGCCGGTCGCCCTGGGCGGAGTTACGGTCAGCCGCGCCACGCTGCACAACGAGGATGAAATCCGCCGTCTTGGTCTCAAGATCGGCGACGCGGTAGTGGTCGAGCGGGGCGGGGATGTGATTCCGAAGGTCGTGCGCGTCCAGACCTCGGAGCGATCCAAGCACGGGCGCGCGCTGCGCGAATTCGTCATGCCCCAACACTGCCCCGTCTGCGGCGGCCGGGTCGTGCGCGAAGAAGGCGAAGTGGCCTGGCGATGCGTGAATACGGATTGCCCGGCAAAGCTCAAGGAATCCATCCTGCATTTTGCCGCCCGCAAGGCGATGAACATTGATGGATTGGGAGAAGTCCTGGTGAATCAATTGGTGGACACAGGTCTGGTCGGCAGCCTGTCCGACATTTACACGCTGACGGAAACCACCCTGGTCCAGCTTGAGCGGATGGGCGAGAAGTCGGCGCAGAACCTGCTGACGGAGATCCGGGAAAGCAAAGGGAATGGCTTGGACCGGTTGATCTTCGCGCTCGGCATCCGGTTCGTCGGCGAGCGCACGGCTTCGCTGCTGGCGGAACACTTCGGCTCACTCGACAAGCTGGCGGAGGCATCGCCGGAGGAGCTGGAGGCGGTGTTTGAAGTCGGCCCCAAAGTGGCGGCGAGCATCCACAGCTTCTTCCGGGAGCCGCGCAATGGCAAGCTGTTAGAGGCGCTCCGCAAAGAGGGATTGCGGTTTACGCAGGAGAGGAAGGCGGGCCGGACCACGGCGCTCGCGGGGAAGACCTTCGTGCTGACCGGCACGCTCGATCATTGGAGCCGCGACGAAGCCAAGCGCCGCATCGAACAGGCAGGGGGGCACGTCACCGGCTCGGTCAGCAAAAAGACCGACTACGTGGTGGCGGGCAGCGATCCAGGCTCCAAGCTCGACAAGGCGAAGGCGCTGGGCGTTGCGGTGATCGGCGAGAAAGAACTGGAAGCGATGCTCCAGCCCGGATTTCTCACGAGCCGAGTCCGGAAGCGAGTTGTGTCATAAAATCCCCGAAGGGGATTCCCACGAGTAGCCGGGGGCAACGCCCCCAGATACCGGACCTCCCCCGTGGAATGCCGACCCCGGAGGGGTCTCACAAAATGCAAGCCGTCCGACCCTTTCAGGGTCGAATCGAAATTACACCTGGTTCCGGGGGCGTTGCCCCCGGCTATTCATGTCTTGCCCTTTCAGGGCAACCGGAACGAATCCGCGACGCCTGTTGCTGGTGAGAAATGCGGACTAGGGACGTTGTTCCACCGGCGACTCTGTGAGTGTAGGTCGAGGTCGGATACCCCAAGAGGAGGCGAATCTGTCGTGCTGACAACGAGTGCGCCAAAGCTGACGTATGAAGGAGCGCGGGCAATCCTGGAAGCAGCGGCCCGAAAGGCCAAAGAAATGAAGCTGCCGATTTGTATCGCAGTGGCGGATGAGGGCGGGCACCTGCTGGCGTTCGCGCGCATTGACGACGCCAAGCCTTCCTCCGCGCGCGTGGCCGTTACCAAGGCCACTTCGGCCGCGTTGCGCCGAGCCGCGACAGGGCCTTTGCCGAATGCGGAAAACACCAGCGTTCTGCTTTCTCTGG
>MEKR01000142.1:0-39813 GCA_001767035.1 Acidobacteria bacterium RIFCSPLOWO2_02_FULL_61_28 | reverse complement strand
GCGCTGACTCCGGTGCGCGGCGGCCTGCCGATCGAGTGGGAAGGCAGCGTGATCGGCGGGATCGGCATCAGCGCCGGAACGGAAGCCCAAGACGAGGAAGTGGCGGGCGCCGGCCTGTCAGCCTTGCGATAGGACAACCGGGCCGACCGGGCAGGAGGCTCCATCACCGCGGTGGAGGAGGGGTGTCCTCCGGCGAGATGCGTCCTGGGGCATTCTCATTGTTGATATATAAGGGATGAAAGTCGTCAGGGCATGGCTTCAGCCATGCCGAAAAGCCGCGTCGTTTCCGCTGGGCTTTAGCCCCTGAGGGACGTCCCTCAGCGGCTGAAGCCGTAAGGAAGAGGAGTTGATTTGACACGCCCTCCGGCACGACTGAAGTCGTGCCCTGACGTCCCCAGGTACTCTACACCAACCCTGAAAATGGTGTAGGGACGGGAGACGGAGAACCTCCGGCGTCCTGGCAAACCCTACCACCGCAGCCGCAGCAGAAGCTGAACCAACCGTCCTCGATTGGCGGTGTTGGTGATGGTCGCGAAGTTCTCGGAGGCGATATCGTGGTTGACTTCGTCGAAATGCGGATGATTGGAAAAGTTGATGAATTCGGCGCGGAACTGGACCTCCGCCGCTTCCCGAACGGGAAACTCCTTTTCCGCGGCGAAATTCCAGTTGTGCATCCCGTCATTGCGGAAGGTTTGGTACCCCAGGTTCCCGCGCCCTCCGGGTGGAATATTGGTGTCAAAGTATTCTGGGCGGAAAATGTTCCCCACTCGATCCGGGTGATCCAGGCTCTTCCATAGGATGGCGGGATTGAGCAAATTCGGCCTGTCTCCGGCCACTCCATCCACATTCCCAAAGCCCGGCGCATCCGACCCGGTGTGCATGTGCTGGGGCGTGGCGGATCGAAGTGTGGTCGTGCCGGAGATTCTCCAGCCCCCCAAGAGCAGCGATCTCATTCCCTCCCGGCGCCGGAACCAGGGAAACTCATAGCGGTACCCGAAGGTCAGTGCATGGGGAGTGTCCCAGCGCTCCAAACCTCGGAGGTCCCCTGTGGTGTCGTTTTCCATACCGCTCAGATGGGAGCCTGTCGCGATGTGGTTGAAGGAGGTGTCTCCCGTGCCGATCGCTTTGCTGAAGGTGTACCGGGCGTTCCAGACCAACCCTTTCGTCAGCCGCTGATCCACGGAGAGTTGCAGGGCGTCGAAGTATCCGATGCTTCTGTTTGCAACGGTGATGACTTCCAGGTACCTGGGGTCCGGGCGACGAAGATTGATGGTCGAGGTCTCGCACCAAAGGTAGGGGATCCCTGCCCGTTCCTGGCAGATTCCAGGAACCGGTCTTGCCCGGTTCGAGACATTTCGGGTAGGCAGCTTGATCGTCCGGCTTCCAATATAGCCGATCCTTACAAGGAAGTTGTCCGCCACCGTGCGCTCGATCCCAAAGTTGTAGAGCTGAGAATAGGGGGCCACCAGGTCCGGACTGAGCAGGTTCAAAGCAGACCGGGGCCTGGCGGCAGCCCTCAGATCAATCCCTCGCAATGGATCGAGCAGGTCCGGGTTGTCCACGGAGATGACGCTGACGGCAGGCGGGTTGAAGCGAGCCCGCTGGTACAGGACCGGAAAGATGGAGCTGAAGGAGATCCCATAGCCGCCGCGCACGACGGTCTTGCCCCCGCCCGGATTCCAGGCGAAACCGAACTGGGGAGCAAAGTTATTGGCGTCGGTTCGGAAGGGGACCGACGTGAGGTTGTTGACCTCGGTGGGCGCGGTAACCAATTCGTACCGCAGGCCCAGCGAAAGCGTCCAGCGAGGGCTTAGGCGGACGGTGTCATGGAAGTAGAAAGCGCCTTCCCAGTTCCGAAAGCCGCGGTAGAGGTTCCCCACCGTGATGGTGAAGGAAGTCGGACGGCCCAACAAGAAGTTCTCGACCGCGGAGCGGCCAAAGTTTCGTGTGAAGGCGAAATTGCCGCGGGAGTTGTCGCTTTGCAAGTCGTTCGTTTGCAGCCGCACAACATAGAATCCCGCTGCCAGGGAATGGTTGCCGCGCATCTGGCTGATTTCGGGGGAGAGATAAAATCGGTTTTCCACGCGGTGTCGCGGGTAGCTGGAACCGGGACCCAATTGGGTCAAGTCTCCCCCGAAAGTAACTTCCGGGACTACTTGGATTCCCAGGGGCGCCAGCAAGTTTCGGTACTCTTTGGTCACGTCCAACCCGACGGAGAGCCGGCCGAAGTTGATGGAGAGGCGAGAAAGCGTATGGGGGGAGAACGTGTGGAGGTGGGTAAGCTGAAAGCTCTGGGGCTGCAAAAGGGTTACCGGATTCCGTCCCACCACGATTTGGAACGGCTCCTCGGTGGAATCCAGAAACCGTTGCTCGAAGGCCAATTGATCCGCCTCCCGCGGGCGGTAGTCGAACCGAGTGGAGAAGGCCGTGCTTCGAATGGAGCGCAATGCATTGGTGTTGAGCTGCCGGCGGCTTTTGGAAAGCGGCAAGTTGGGAAGTGCGTCCGGGAATGCTTTCAGCAGCCCGGCGATCACGGCGTTTGTGGCCGGATCTTCGGAACGGGGCGAGCGCTCCTCCGCCAGCGGGGCTTGAATGTTTCCGTTCACGTAGCCGGTCTCGCGGATCTGGCTCCAGGCGAAATGGAACGACAGGGATTCTTTGTGAATCGGGCCGCCGATCGTAGCGCCGTAATCATTCCGGCGGGAGGGCAGCAAGTCGCCTACCGTGAAGAACGAGCGGGCATTCAGGGCGCTATTCTGATGGTTTGCATACAGAGTCCCATGCAAGTCGGCAAGGAGCGGTTGGGGTCGAACGACCGCCAGCCTCCGCAAGGGGAAGCCATGAATCGCCCCGAAGTAGTTTTCGCGGGCGTGAAACTCCCGGAGGAACAGCGTATCCGTGCCTCGGCGCTCGAGTTCTCGTGTGATCTCATTGGTGTCGAGCTTGACGACGAAGACGTTGGGATTGAGTTCCTCCACTCCTTGCACCACCGTCGGTTCCTGACCGGGCCGCAGCCGGAGGTCCAACGGAAGGCCGTTGCCTTCCCCCTCGGCGGCTACGCCCTCCCGGACCAAGTCCAGGTATCCGGATTTCTTTACGGTAATGGTGTAGATTCCTGGAGAATCCACTTCCAACGTATACGTTCCATCCTGTGCCGTCAGGACCGTCGCCGCCAAGTCGGCTGGCGGCAGAGTGGCGGTCACTTCGGCTCCGGCGATGCCGTCACCCTCCGCATCCAGGACACGGCCCGTTATCGTAAGGGCCGCGTGAGCGCTGCCAAGGGATAGCAACAGGATGAGAAGAAACAACATCCCAGTCCTGTACCTTGCGTTCTGGGGTGTTGGCGTGCTGCGCGATTCTGATAAGAGAGCTGGCATTATTTCGTCCTCTATAACAGCAGTGTATTTTCATTTAGACGAATGTATTGACACGGAAGTTTCGATTTTGGCTCCTACTTGGCTCGGGGTCCCTCTGGGCGCAGCGGGGGCTAAAGATTAAACCCAGCAGGGTGTTTCCAGTTGGCGGTGAGCTTAAAAATTTCGGCCTCCAGGAAGATGCGGAACAGGTCCGAGTCAAGCAGTGTTTGGTTGGCTTCCATCTTGAGGATATCCAGGGCGCGCTCGGTCGGCAACGCCTTCTTATAGGGCCGGTCGGATGCCGAAAGCGCATCGTAAATGTCGGAAATCGTCATCATTTTGGACTGAAAGGGAATTTCCGCCGCCGCCAGTTTGTACGGGTAGCCGGTTCCGTTCAGCTTCTCGTGGTGGGCGCGGGCGATCGTGGGAATGTTCTTGATGTCTTTCGTCCAGGGGATTTGACTCAAGAAATTGAAGCTATGGATGACGTGCGATTCGATCTGCCTTCGCTCGCTGTCGTCCAGGCTTCCTTTGGGGACCGAGAGCAGGCGCACCTCATCGGAAGTAATCAAAGGGCGAGGCTGGCCGGTCCAATCCAAGAATTGCGCGGCGCCCAATTCCAACAGGCGCTGGAAGTTGCCTTCGGGCAGGACAGTGGGTTCGTTGCACTTCATGACAAATTCCAGAAATTCGTCCATCTCCCGCAGCCGTTCCGCAAGGTCGCGTTCCAATTGCTCCTGCGACGCGAGGAATTCCTCCCTCCCTTTCTCCAACAGATAAGCCAGCTTGCGCTCCGTGTGCTCTTGCTGGACCGCCTTGCGGATGAAGTCGAACCGTTGTCGCACGAGATCAATTTGCAGCGGGTAGAGCTTCTTGGCCTTGACCAGAACCTCTTCGCGGACGCCGACCTTGCCGAAGTCGTGCAGCAGCGAGGCGTACCGGATTTCCTTCATCTCCGTGCGGGTGAAATTGATCCCGCGGAAAGCGGGCGAGTCGTTGCGGTCCACGGCTTCGGCCAGGCCGACGGTCAGGTCCGCGACGCGGAAGGAATGACCGGAAGTGGTCGGGTCCCGCGCCTCGATGGCCACGACCGAGGCTTTCACAAAGCCCTCAAACAACTTCTCAATGCTTTCATAGAGGCGGTTGTTTTCAATGGCGACGGCCGCCTGGCTGGCCAGCGAGCTGACCAGGGCGCGGCGCGACTCCGGGTACGGAATGACCACCGCATCCGCTGACTGGCGCTCCACGTGCAGGTGCCCGGCGCGTTTGCAATTGATCAACTGCACCACCCCGATGATCTCCCCCTGGGGATTCTTCATCGGGACCACCAGCATGGATTTGGTGCGGTAGCCGCTTTCCTGGTCGAATTTCGGGTTGAAGTGGAAGGGAAGCGCGGGAGGAATCTGATAAACGTCCTCCAGATGCAGAGACTCCCCCGTGAGGGCCACGTAGCCGGCAATGCTCGAAGCATTGATCGGCATCGTGAACTCGGTGAAGGGGAGCTTCAAGCTGTCGTTCTGCGTGAGCTTGAACCGCAGGCGCTTCTCGCCCTGCTCGGTTTCCTCGACCAGGTAGAGAGACCCGGCGTCGCTGGTGGTGATTTCGCGGCTTTTGAGGAGGATTAAATCGAGCAGCGATTCGGTGTCGCGCTGGGTCGAGAGCGCGATGCCGATCTGGTTCAGCTCTTCAATTTCGGAGCGGGCGCTTTGGAGTTCCTGTTCCAGGAGGGCCTGACGCTGAGCCAGGGCCAGGTTTTCAAAGGCCGCATTGACCGTACTCTCCACCACGGCGGCCTGCAGCGGTGGCGCCAGGAAACTGAACACGGGGATGCCGCTCGCCTCCGGAGGGAGGCTCGAATCCCCTGGGAGGAGATAGATCAGCCGCGCCCGATTCTGTGCGATTGCTTCCCGGAGTTCCGAAGTAAAGACCGAGGGGTTCTCGCCGATGACCACGAAAGTGCTGGCTACGTCGGCCGGCAAGGTTCGGGGCAGGGAGATGGTTTCGAGCGGCGGATTCAGGCGAGCCAGAAATGCCGCGGCCTCGCCTTTTTGACAGTAGATTCTTCGGCTTCCGGCCAAGACTTCAGGCTTTGTCACAGTGCTCATCGTTTTCCGGCTGCCGGGACCCGAAGCCCAGCCGCCCCTCCGGGGGATACCACAGTCTTGGTCAATTAAACACTACTATACTAGATTCCTGCGCGGCGTTCCAGAGTTTCTTGCAAGGGACGATTGGAGCCAGAAGCCAGCCACGGCCCCGCGCCAGGCGCTCCGCCGGGCCGGGGAAGTCAGGAGTCAGAAGAAAACGCAATTCGTTTCTCCCCTTCGGACTCCTGGCCCCTCAATTCTTTGCTTGGATGACATTTCATTGACAGTTGTGCGGCTGGCCGATATTCTGAAAGTCAGCCATGGTGGATATTCATTGTCATATTCTGCCCGCGCTCGATGACGGAGCGGCGGAGGAATTGGTTTCCAGGGAAATGGCGGCGATGGCGGCGGCCGACGGAATTACGCAGATCGTGGCCACGCCGCATTCCAATTACCGCTACCAGTTTGATCCCGAAATCAACCAGCGCAAGCGGGACGAGCTGCAAGCGATCATTGGGGATTCGTTAACCCTGCTGCTCGGTTGCGACTTCCATTTGAGCTACGAGAACCTGGAGGACGTGCGCCAGCGTCCCGACCGCTATACCATCAACGGGCGGCAGTATTTGCTGGTGGAGTTTGCCGACATCAGCATTCCGCCCCACATGGACCAGATTTTTTTTGATCTGCTGGCCCGCAAGCTGCTTCCGATCATTACGCATCCGGAGCGGAACCCCATGCTGTCGGCAAACCCGGAGCAAGTAAGGCAGTGGGTCGAAGCCGGATGCTTTGTCCAGGTGACGGCGGGATCATTCCTCGGCCGGTTCGGGAAGCGGGCCGAGCGGTCCGCCTGGCAACTGCTGCGACACAACATGGTCCATTTCATCGCGAGCGATGCGCACAACACGACCTCGCGTCCTCCGCTGCTATCCGAAGCCCGGCGCGCCATCGCCGCCGACCGGGGCGAGGAGGCCGCGCAGGCTCTTGCGGAAGCCAATCCGCGCGCCGCCGTGGACGGCCAGCCCTTGCCCTGGCGTCCGGAGCCGCAAGCGATCCGGCCTCGACGTTGGTTCTCGTTTCAGCGTTGACAAGAAACCGCTTGTTTTCTTCCAAGCCTTGCGGTAAATAAAGAGACGAGCCAAATCGCATCCCCCCGAACAGACCGAGCGTAGAAGGGCCGGCGGCTCGAGGACGAAGATCGTAGCCGTTATGAATTCTCGGTACCAGCAGCCCCGACGGCAGGCGGAACGACTGGCGGAATTGGTTTCCCGCGAGGGGTCTCATTTCCGAGCGGTCGTTCTGGGGAAGCGGGGGGAAGGGAAGTCGGACCTGCTCCGCCAGGTCCATGCGCAGTTGTTCGCGCGAGCGGAGGGGCCGGTTCCGTTCCTTTATTCTTTTGGCGACTCTATTGGCGACGCATCCGGGGACAAGCGGGAGGAAGCCGCGCAGGCGCGCCATTGTTTCGCTTCCTTTTGCCAGCAAGTCCGCGCCTTCCTGATGCGGCAGGAAGAGTTGCTCGGCGAGCCGGTAGCACTCCTGGAACGAGAATTGGAGCGGCCGGGGCTTCCGCTCTCATTGACGGAGCTGGCGCAAACCTTCCTGGAACTGCCGGCCGAGTACCAGATGGCTTTTGCAGCCAGCCTGCCGGCTCAATTTTCCCATCTCGAAAGGCGGCCCGTCTGCTGGCTGCTTGACGAGGTCCAGGAACTTGGCCGCCAGTCTCCCATCTTTGCGGCGCTGGCGTCGCCCGGCTTTAGCTGGTTGCTCGGCGGGCGGCAACCGTTCCTGCGCCGTCTGGCGGGAGAAGCGGCATTCCCGGTTACTCCCCTGGAACCGTTTTCCTTCGAAGACGCCCTGGCCCAGGCGGACCGGCAATGCCGAACGGCAGAAGTCCCGTTTTCGCCGGAGGCGTGGGAGGCGTGGCTGGAGGTGACCGGAACGTCTCCCTGGCTGATCGGTTCGTTGGTTGACGCGGCGGCGATTCACGGGCACGCCTTGAATACTCTTGAAGAATTGGGACGCACCTACATCCAGGAGCTTGCCGCAGGCGCTTTAGGGAACTGGTTGGCGGCGCGCTTCGAACGGGCTCTTCCGGATCGCCGCGATCGGGTCACGGTCGCAAGGTTCTTGGAAGGTCTCGCAAAGACAGGCCTTCCGTCACCCACTCCGTCCTTCCCGCAGCGGGTCTGGGACGGTTTGGTGGCGGAAGAATGGGCCGTGGATACCCCGCTTGGCCCGCAGCCGCAACTGGAGCCGGTCCAGTGGGATTGGCTTTGGTTGGTCACTGCATCGCAAGGCGCGCCCTCGCAACGAGCGCAAGCCAGAGCCTTGCAGGCCCTCCTGCTTCGGGTCGAGCAGAAGCGGGAGCGGCGCCGGGCGACGGATCTTTCCATTTCGATCCGGCAGAGGCTTCTGGAGCTTCCCCAGCGAGGTTTCCCGATGGACTTGGAGTGGAGTGGCGGACCCGTCCAGCCGCCCGAAATCTGCGCGGTTTCTTCCGAGCAGTCCGGAAATATCGAGTTATTTTGGTGCTACGGGTTCCACGGGAACAGGCGGGATACTCCCGAAACTGCTTGTGTTCTGCTGATTGCTCTTTGCGGAGAACAACCCGTTCCTGGAGAGGCGGAAGTGTGGAGACGGCGGTTGGAAAACGAAGAGCGGTTGCTTCCCGCCGGCGCCTCGGGACAGCCGGCAAGTTCCCGGCGGGAGCTTTGGTGGGTGCTGCCGGCAGGCTCTTCCATGGCGGGCGCGGCGTCGGAGCGCTGCTTCCCCTTGGAGACATTTACGCGGTGGCTTGGGGCGGGCGCTGCCGCCGAAAACAGGTACTGATCCTTGGTTCCCTTTGGCGGTTCCCTTAGGCTTGTAAGTCCCGCGGGCGCCCGGAGACTTTCTGCAAGGCGCAACCACTCCTCCCAGGAATCCTAGGACGGTACTGAGAAGTTCAAAATGAATCGAGGTACTACGAAAAATCTTCGCCTGAAGCGATACGCTTACCGATAAGATGATGTAGACGCAGGGTACGTTCAGGCGCGCTCGCACGAGGTGGTATGTAGGATTAGAAAGCCTAGGACCGTCGGCGATTCGAGAGACGCAGGGTTTGTCCTCGGAATTCCCGGAAGGAGATAGTGCTTGCAGCAACAGCAGTCACGGACATTTTCGCGGCAGCTTCGGGAGCGGATGGCCGCGATCGAGAAGCAGGACTGGCAACTGTGGATTCTGGCCCTGCTGATGGTGGCTGTATTGGCCGGAGGTTTTTTCTTTGTCCTGCTGCCTTCGGTTTTTTTGGGCCAGCGTTCGATCCAGATCAATGCCAGCATCTCGCCGCAGTTGCTTCTGGGAATGCTGGTGCTGGTCATGATGTTCATCGCCTATCTCATCCACAAGCATTTCCAAATTCGCGCGCTGCGGATGCAGTCCCTCAGCGATGCCTGGACTTCGGAGGTCTCCCATATCCAGAGCCTGGTGGACCCGCTCACGCAAGCCTTGAACCGCTCGGCTTTGGAAGAGATCCTGGGCCGGGAGATCAAGCGAGTCCAGCGGCGGCAGTCCACGCTGTTCTTTCTCTACATTGACGTGAACGACTTCAAGGACGTCAACAGCCGCTTCGGCCACCTCTCCGGCGATCTGGTTCTGGCTGAGGTGGGCGGCCTGCTGAAGCGTTGTGTCCGTGGTTCCGACTATGTAATCCGGATGGGGGGCGACGAGTTTCTCGCCGCCCTGGTGGATACCGACTTACCAGGCGCAGAAACCGTTAAAGGGCGCATCAATCAGCGAGTGGAAGAATGGAATCTCAGTTCCCCCTTGCCGGAGTTTCAACTCAGCCTGAGCATCGGTGTCCAGGAGGTTGATGCTGCTCGGACCCTGGACGAAGTGCTGGCGGAGGCCGACGCCAAAATGTATTCCGAGAAGAAGAGCCGCCCCGGAGCGGGGCGGGCCTGAAGCTACGCGCGGCCGCGATTCCCGGCTGCGGATCGGCGTCACCTTGCCTTCCGATGGAAGCCCGGCGCGCGGGCCGGGGCTCTTTCTTTTCCAAGCGAATAACAACAAGGACCACGGAGTTTTTTTGGGGCAAACCCCTCCGGAACTGGCGGAAGCTCGCTGATCCGTAGTAACATGGCGGCTTTCCAGAGGAGGCGCTATGGTCGAGGCCTATATCTTCGTCCACATTCGTCCGGGTTGGGCGAAGAAGATTGTCCGGGAATTAGCGGAACTCGAAGAAGTGGCGACGGTCCACGGCTGCTGGGGCCGGCCCGATATCATTGCCTTCGTCAAGGTGGCCGACATGAAGAAGCTGCGGGAACTGGTGTTGCAGCGGTTTCACCGTGTGGAAGGGATCGAATCCACCGACACGCATATTGTCGTGGAACTGTGACCTGGGCCACAGAGGCACCGAGACCCAGCGCAATGCATGGGTCAGGAGTATGACTCTGCCTTTGCTTCTGACTTCCTAATTCTGTTCTCCGTGCCTCGGTGTCTCCGTGGCGGATACTTGTCTTGTTGGTCCTGCCTTCTAGAAAATATACTTCAACGCAAACTGAATCTGCCGCGCCGGAGTGCGGGTGCGTTCAATCTGCCCTGCGTTGGGGTTCGGGGTTCCGGTAGGGCCGAACGGGATCATGTCCGGCGTGTGGAAGTTCACCCGATTAAAGAGGTTGAAGAACTCGGCCCGGAACTGGAACCGGTTGGTCTCCGTTACGTTGAAGCTCTTGAAGACCGAGAGATCAAACGTCGCCAGGCCCGGCGCCCTCACTGTGCCTGGTCCGACCGTACCGAAATAACCGGTCTGGGAGGGTGTGAATTGGCTCGGGTCGTAGTAGCGGTCCGGGCCCCCCAGCACCGGGTTGTTGTTCCCACCCGGAATCAAGTCAACCCGCAGGCTTTCCGCATCCCCGATCCTCGTGATTTGCGCCGCGTTCGCGTCGTCCAGAACCGAGAGCGGGTGGCCGCTGGACAGCGAGAGGACGCCGTTCAATTGCCATCCCTTCACGATAGCGCCGGCAACTCCGGCAAGGTCCCGTCCGAAGGTCGGCTCGTAGCTGAAGTTGGTTACGAAGCTATGCTTGATGTCGAACGCCGCCGGACTCCGTTTCATGTGGACATCCCAGTAATAAACTCCTCGCTGCCCCTGGGGGAGGGCTTCGCCGCCCTGGGTCACGCCGGAACCCTGGTCAATTACGTGGGAGAAGTTATACGCCAACTGCATCTGGACCCCATGGCTGAGCCGCTTCTGCGCGCCCACTTGCAGCCCATGATAGTAGCTGTTCCCATTCGGCGACTGCATGCGCATTTCCCCGAAGGTGGGATTAAGTAGCGGGCTGCCGGCCGGGAAGAACTTGGGACCCGTGGGATTGTTCGGGTAGCCCTCCCAACGGCGGACGTTCCCAAGGGTTTGTTGCACCAAGTGGAGCGCCCGCGAGCCGGTATAGCCTGCCGAAACCATCCACTCGTTCAGGAACTCCCGCTGCAAGGTCATGCTCCAGCGGTAGATGTAGGTGGTCTTCATGTCGTATTCCAGGGTCCGGATATTGGGGCGACCGCGGAGGAGGTTTTGCTGCGTGGTGAACGCATCGGGGAATCGCAGCGGAGTTGCGGTGGATGTCTCGGCCCGTCCGACCAGAACAAACGGAGGCAATTCCTGCAACGCGGTGCGGAGGGCGTACAGCATGGGATGCTCGTAGAAGATGCCGAAGCCGCCGCGGACCGAAGTTTTCCGCGAGCCGGGCGCCCAGGCAAATCCGAACCGCGGGCTGAAGCTCTTCGTTGTCGCATTAGTGAAGAACTGGTCAATCGTTCCCGAAAAGGTCTGGCCCTGATATTTCTGCGCAGTCGTGGTGGAAACGGAGACGTTCGGATCTAAGAAATTGACCAGACCCGAAATCAGTCCATCGTCGTCGTCCGGAACCGTGGCGAACTCGTAGCGCAGTCCCAGGTTCAGCGTAAAGGAGGGACGGATCTGCCAGTTGTCCTGGAAATACATGCCGGAGAAGAGTTGCCGGAGATGGCGGGTCGGGCTGTCGCCGCCGGGGAGCATGATGTCAAGTCGCCGGGGCGTGGCCGTTAAGAGGTCCGGCAGGCTCCGGAACTCGTAAATTCCGTTACAGCCCCGAGAGCAGCTTGCTTGCGTATAGCGAAACCAGTTGGCCTCCCCTCCCAGGCGAAACGAATGGTTCCCCCTGGTGATCGAGAGACCTTCCTTCGCGAGGAAGCTCTTCTGTACATAAGTCGAGCCACCCACCCGAAAGCCAACCCCGTTGTTCTCCAGTGTGCCGGGGACCGTAAGCTGCCCTATCAACTTGCGTTGGGGGTGAAAAACCAGGTTCCCAAACTCGCGCGTCGTGGTGGGAATCTCTCCGCCGTTTTCTGTGCGGCTAAAGCCAAAATTGAACTCGTTCAGGATGGTGGGAGAAAAAACACTGGTATGCCGCACAGAGGCAACGTGCTTCTTGCTGAGGTTGCTAAGGCCTCCGTGGTCTTCGCCGCTATTGGTCACCTCACCGAACAGTCCGATGGGAGACCGGTCACTGTCATCGAAATTGTAGGTCCCGGAGAGGAATCCGGCCTTTTGCCCCGAAAACTGGTGGTCGAGGCGGACAGCCACAAAATCATCATTCGTGGGTGTCCGTTGCGTGCCCACAATGCGGACGGTCCCATCCCCTAGGTCCTCCACAACCGAATTGCCTTGACCGGGCGTGGGCCAGAGTTCTAGGTACGGCCGGATCAGCGGGGAGACTTGAAGCGGAGCACGGCCGGGCAAAATGCCTTGACGGGCAGCGATCGAGGGAACCCGGGCAATATCCGTGGTCGAGAGGCGTTCTCGCGTCCCTTCGTAACTTCCGAAAAAGAACGTCTTGTCCCGGAGAACCGGTCCGCCGAGCGAACCGCCGAACTGGTTGCGCTTGAATTCCGGTTTCTTGTTTCCGGACGCATTGTCGAAAAAGTTCGCCGCATCGAGGTTGTCATTGCGAAGGAACTCAAAGACCGAGCCGTGAAAGGAATTGGTCCCGGATTTCGTGACCGCGCTGACAATGGCTCCGGCCTGGCTGCGGTATTCGGCGGAGTAATTGTTGGTGATGATCTGGAATTCTTTGACGGTTTCCGCGCCGGTATAGGATCCGGTGGCTCCCTGGGCGTTGCTTGAAAGGTCGGAGTTGCTCACCCCGTCCAGGAGGTAAACGTTCTGACTGCCGCGCGCCCCGGCGACGCTCAGCGTATCGCCCATCCCGCCGAAGACGGTCTGTTCCCCGGACCGCGGGATTTTCAGCACGCCCGGCTGGAGGAAGCTCAACTGGGTCAGGTCGCGGTTATTGAGCGGCAGGTCTTCCACCTGCTTCTCCGTCACCAGGTTGGCCACTGTGGCGCTGCTGGTTTCGACCAGGGGCGCTTCGCCCGTGACCGTCACCTGTTGCGTTACCTCGCCGACTTGCAGCGCATGGTCCACCACCGCCGTCTGTCCTACGGACACCGCGATCCCTTTTCGGATGCTGGTCTGGAACCCGGCTAATGTCGCGGTGATTTCATAGTTGCCGACGGAAAGATTCGGCGCTTCGTAGCGGCCGGTAGGGCCGGTGGTAGTGCCCCGGCTGCTCCCCGTGTCCACGTTCTTGATCGTTACGGTTGCCCCAGGCACTGCCGCGCCCGACGGATCGGTCACGCTCCCGGTGATGGTGCCCGTGGTCAATTGAGCCAGCGCCACGGAAGCGCTCAGCAAGAATAAACTCAAAATGTAACCGCGCCCGCCGGCACGGCGGACACCCCGCACACTCGCCGCTAATTTCGTTTTCATGATATCCTCCGTTACTCTTTTGCGGAGTTGTGTCTCAAACAACTCAGTCCACCCGCAACTCATTCCCTTTTTGATCGGTACCGCCAGCGGATGAAAAAACCCCCGTACATGCCGCTCAAAACATCCCCCTCTTCCAGGGAATCATCCCAGGCATGTAAAACTTCCGCGAATCTTGACCGTAACTGTTCCTACCCTACTCAAAAAGCTGAGAACTTGTCAATAGGAAGAGAGTCATCAGAAGGGAACACTTCTGCGCTCCCTATTTGGCGTGCGAAGACAAAGACCAAAGGTTGCGAGGAGGCCCTTCGGCAGCGCCCGCGGGCCATCCCGCGCGGCGCGCCTTGGGACATTCGAGCCGACAATGGCAGTCCGGCTTACAAGGACCGTTTACCGCACGGCGACGGTGGCGCGCCCGGTAGCGGGCGTTCCGTCCACCGAGACAACCACGGAGGCGTCGCCGGCAGCCACTCCGGCCGGGACCCGCACGTTGATCTGATACAGCCCCGCGAAGTTCGGCGCCAGTCCCGCAAATTGCGCCTCGGCGGTCTGGCCGCCAATGGTGACCGTGACAGTTCCGGCGGCTCTCGATAACCCGCCTGGAGCCGCGCCGCTCTCCACGCCCGGCTGGACCGCGCCCAGGCCGGTGGCGTACAACCGGATGACCTCGCCAGCGGTGGCAGGCCGGCCGGCAGTAACGTTGGAGGAATCCGAGTCGTGCTGCGCGGCGGCGGGGCCGATTCCGTCCTGCGAAAGCGTGAACAAGGCGGGCGCCGCGCCGATCGAAACCGTTTCCGGCTGGCTCAAGACGCCGTTGTTGTTGACGATGACCTCCGCTTGGGACTGCCCTTCGAGTTCAAAAGGAATCTGAAGGTTGATCTGCCCGCTCTCGGCGGCCAAGCTTAGCAGAGGAGCCGGGAAGCCGCCGACCGTGACGCGGACGCCGTCCAACGATTGAGGCAAGGGAAGCGTCGTGGCAGCGACTGGCTCTGCCGCCAGGTTCAACCCGAACAAGGAAACGAGCGAGCCGGGGGCAATCGGCGTTGGGGCCGGGGAGAAACTGGCGGCGCTGACTGCGCCATTCTGGAAGATAACGGTCAGCAGACCTGCCGCCGACTCCATGTCGCCGAACACCCCGAACGCAGACGCAGTCTGGCCCCCGACCTCAGCCGTTCCGGTCAATGCCAGCGGCCCGCTGGACAGCGCGCGGAAGACCCCCTCGTACTGGCCGCCCCCAACATCCTCGAGCGTCAGGTCGGGTTCGCCATGAGAGGAGCTGATCACCACGCGGGCGCCTTCCACGGGCGCGCCATCGGAATCGAGCACCGTCACACCGATGCTGGGGGGCGTATCCACTTGGCTGATGAAGCCGTCCGCCGGCTCCGTAAAGAGAGCGATCAAGTTCCCGGCCGCCATTGCTTGCTCCGAGAGACTGAGGGTGGTAAAGGAAAGTCCCGAAGGTCCTGTTCCCGCGCGCCGCACAATGAACCGAACCCGCAGTTGAACGGGCGGGACGCCGCTCGGGGACGTCGGAGTAAAGGTCACTGTGCCGCGATAGTTCCCCTGCGCCAGGGCGCCGAGCGTGGCGGAAACGTTGACGATTGACGGGGTGGCGGCTGTCGCGGTTCCGGTGGCGGGCAGGACGCTGAGCCACGTGCCTCCCGTTGGGGTCGCTACGGTGACCGTCGCGGTCCAGGCAATGCTCGCCGCGCCTTCGGGCCGCAGACGAACGGGCTTGGCCGCAGGGTTCGAGCCGCCTTGCGAGGTCACAAAGGAAACGGCGGCCGGCTCAACCCTCAGCCGCGGTGTGTCGCTCGGCCCAAAGACTTTGAGCGTGACCAGAACGTTGTGCACTTCCTGGGTTGCTCCGGTGACTTGAACCTCGATCTTGCCTGTGTAAACACCGGGCGCGAGGGCCGTGGCAACCGACGCCACGACGGAAGCCGTGATGGTGCCCGGTACGTTGCCGGACAGAGGAGTAATGCTCAGCCAGTTGCCGCCGCTTCCGGTGCTTGCGGTGGCCGTAAAAGTGAGGCCCGTGGCCGTGCTCTCGACGGAGACGGGGAGCGAAGCGGGCGAAACGGTTCCGCCGGTGCCCGGTGTGGCCGTAAAGTGCAACACCTTGGGTCGGACCCGCACGACGGGCTTATTCGGCCCCAGGATGCGAAGGAAGACTTTGACATCCTCTTCCTGCGAACCGTTCTTGACGATGACCCTGCCGGAGTACATACCCGGACCGAGACCTGCGGTGTTCACAGACACCGTGATGGTCCCGGGGGCGCTGCCGCTCAGAGGGGTAATCGTGAGCCAGGTCCCGTTTGGCGGGGAGTTGACGGTTCGCGTAGCCGTCCAGTTCAAGGTATTACCGTGCCCCGTGGTCCGCACTTGAAGAGTTCTCGGTTCCAGAGGCTTATTGGAGTTCGGCTCGAGGTTGAAATTCAACGCCTGCGGGGTGACCAGCAGTTTCGATGATTGGCCTTGTCCTCCCCCCTGACCACCTTGCCCTCCCGGTCCACCGCCCGGGCCACCACCACCTGGGCCGCCGCCCGGCCCACCCGGTCCTCCGCCGGGCCCACTCGGCGCGGCGGGGGTTGTTTCCACTTCCAGTTCAACTTTTACTTTGGCCGTGCTGGCGCCGCTGGTGACGGTGATTTCGCCCTTGTACTCTCCTTTCGGAAGGTTCGTCGGATCCACACTTACTTGGAGAATGGTCTTGCCCGTGCCGGAAGCGGGAGAGACAGGCGAGGTCTTGAGCCACGTTCCCCCTGCCGGGGTCAGAACCGCCGCCACAGCCGTCCAGGAAAAGTTATCCCCGCTGGGGCTTTGGATGATGATCTGACGCGCCGGAGGAGCAGGCCGATCGTCTTTCACTTCGAATTCCAGCTCGTCGGGTTGGACGATCAACACCGGAGGCCCGCCGCCGCCCGCTACCGGAGTAGTCAGAATTTCGAGAGTAACCTTGACCACGAAAGGGTTGCTCGGGAAAGCTGTCGCAGTTACGGTAATGGTCCCGGAGTACATTCCGGGAGCCAGAGCAGCCGTAGTTACGCTCGCCGTCAGGGTGGTATTGCCTGTTCCACTACCGGGCGAAACGCTGAGCCAATTCCCCGTGCTTGCCGCCACTGCGGTAAAGGCGTCAAACCTGCCTCCGCCGCGCGTGTGGACCGTGAGGCTTCTTGGCGCAGGTGGCGCTGAGATCGTTCCAACCTGGCGGAAGAACAACGCATCCGGGCTGACTGTCAGCCTCGGGTTTTGCGCCTGCACAGTCCATCCCGCGCACAGGATACCGACGATCAGGGACACGATAGTTTGCTTATACGGCACTGTGAATATTCCTTTCGTCCGGGGGGGGGCACCACTTGGACAGACAACCAACCCAACACATATAGACTCGACCCTGCCGGAGAAAAAGTCAATAGCACTTTAGTGCTAGGACTAAGTACTAGGGCTACGGTTCGGCCCTCCTGCCCCGCGGCAATCTGCTTGGGTGTTGCAGTTTTGGGGCAACTCACTCACCTGCGCAGGGAAGGGTGGGGATTTCGCGCAGTTTTGGTTTCTTTATTGCGCCATCATTTCGTTACGTAACTGTCACATATTCAGTCACTTCATTTGTCCGAATGCTGGATTCTTGCATTTGGGTAGTAAATTGCTCCTATTGACTCCGACCAGAAAGTAAGACACAACAAGGAGGATTCCATGAAAAGGCACAACATTTTGTTCGGTACTGCGGGGGCCCTGATGTTGGTCATGGTGGGCTGGAACCTGGTAGCCACGGCGCAGCAGGCTGCTCCTGCGAAACAGAAGGAAGTCGTCCGTATTGGAAGGGACCACCAATTGGGCGGAGTTACTCTGAAGCCCGGTACGTACTTGGTGATCCATAAAGATATGGGAGACAAGCAAGGAGTGGAAGCCTGCACCTTCGTATATCGGGGAACTTCCGAAACGGAGAAGGACCTGGCGGTCAAGACCATTTGCCGGCGGACGCAAGCCGAAGCCGTAAAACAATTCAAAATCGAATCTACTCGTCAGGCGGATGGAAGCCTGGTAGTGCATTCGATCCAGTTCCCTAACGACGGCGACGTGCACAATCTCGGTGGCGAGGCTGGTGCAGAGCACAGCCACTCTACTACGAAGCCCTGACTTCCAGTTGCTTCGTTTCAGTGTGCGCCACGGCAAGGGGGGGGCGCGGCAGGCAATGCCGACCGCTCCCCCCTCCCATTTAAGGCGTGCACAGTTATCCACTCCGGATGAGCGGCGGAAAGCGCGGATCAGTTCTTATCCCTGAAGCGAGTCGGCAGGACAATTCGCCAGTGCTATGGCGCTGGCCGACAAAGATATGTCTTGCGCGGCGGTTCACCGCTCCGTGGCGGTGGATATGGTGGGATCAACTACGGTTTGGGGCGGACGCCGGGCCGGACGAAGTTGCAAGACCAGGACACCCGCCGCCAGCATGGAACCAACCAGCGCCATCATCCCACCATGAGTCGAGCCGGTAGCCGTCTGGAGGTAGCCGACGACGTATGGCCCGGCAAACCCGCCTAGATTCCCGACGGAGTTGATCAGACCGATCGAAGCCGCGGCCGCCGCCTCGCTCAGAATTGCGGTCGGCAAAGCCCAGAACGGCGGCAGGTAGGTCCAAACGCAAGCGGTGGCGAGCGCGAGCAAGACAATGCCAACGACGAGTCGGGACTCCCAAGTCACGCTCAGCGCCAGCGCGGCGCCGCCCACGAACAGCGGCAGGGCCGTGTGCCACCGGCGCTCCCCGGAGCGATCCGACGACCAGCCGAGCAGCACCATCGCAACCAGCGCCAGGACATAAGGGCAGGCTGCCACAAACGTGACGGCGAGATTCGGCAGACCGGAAAGCTGTTGAATCATCGTGGGCAGCCAGAGGGAAACCCCGTAGCTTCCCGACACCCCCAGGAAGTAAACCAGCGCCAGGAGAATCACCTCGCGGGAGCGCACCGCCTCCCACGCCGTGAACGACCGGATGGCCTTCTTGTGTTGTTTCTCGCGTTCCAGCTCCGCGCGAATCCATTCCCGTTCTTCGGGGGGCAGCCAGCGGGCCTGCTCGGGCCTGTCGGTGAGGTAGAAGATGGTAATGACTCCGAAGATGATCGCCGGAACTCCCTCCAGAATGAAAATCCATCGCCAACCCGGCATCCCGGCCCAGTTCACGCCCAGGATCAGGCCTGCAATCGGCGCGCCGAGGATGTTCGAGACGGGGACCGCCGACATGAACAGCGCCACCGCTTTGGCGCGATCGTCGGCGCGGAACCAGTGCGTGAGGTAAACAATAATGCCGGGGAAGAACCCCGCTTCCGCCATCCCCAAGAAAAACCGCGCCGCGTAAAACTGCTGGGCGGTCTTCACGAATCCCACCAGGACGGTCGCAATTCCCCAGGCAATCATGATGCGGGCGATCCAGCCTCGCGCGCTCCACTTCTCGACCAGCAAGGCCCCCGGGATTTCGAGCAAGAAGTATCCGATGAAGAATATTCCCGCGCCGAAGCCGAACACTTCGGCGGTGAAGCCGAGGTCCCGGGTCATGCGGAGAGCCGCGTACGCCACGTTAACCCGGTCGAGGAAGGCGATGATATAGAGAACAAAGAGGAAGGGAAGCAACCGGCGGGCGATTCGGCGGCGGGCCCGCGCGGCCACGTCGGGAAGATCAGGCATCGGTTAGCCGTTCCTTGAGATGCTTGGGGGATGCATGGAAGAATTTGGTTCTCGTGGTCCAGTCACGGGACAACTCGGGGTAGGGCGCAGGGCGGATTCGTTTGGAGGTGCTGTCCCGTCTTTCCCTTGAACCTCACTCGTCTTCTTCTCTTTTTTCGACCGACTCGGCCACCAGGTTGGACGCCAGGCGGAGCGACTCAAACGTGCCGGCGTCGGTCCACCAACCGTCCAGGATGCTGTGGGTCAGTTGCCCTTCTTCCAGATAGCTATTGTTGAGGTCGGTAATCTCCAGTTCGCCGCGCCCGGAAGGGACCAGTCTGGTGATGCGGTCAAAGACGGTATTGTCGTAGAAATAGATGCCGATGACGGCGTACTTCGAGGCGGGAATCTTCGGCTTCTCTTCGACCCGCACGATCCGGCCGTTGGCAAAGACCGGAACCCCGAAGCGCTGCGGGTCGGCCACTTCTTTGAGGACGATGTGCGCGCCCCGGCCGCGCTGGCGAAATTCCTCGGCGATATGGGCAATGCTTCCCTCGATAATGTTGTCTCCCAGGATGACGCAGAGCGGGGACCCATCGGCGAAAGGCTCGGCCAGGCGGAGCGCATCCGCGATCCCTCCCTCGCCGACCTGATACGCATAATTGAACTGGCGCAGGCCGAAGGCTTCGCCGTTGCCGAGCAGCCGCAGGAAATCGCCGGCATTCTGGCCTCCGGTGACGAGCAAAATGTCTTTAATGCCCGCCTCGACCAGCTTGCGGATGGGGTAGTACACCATCGGCTCGTTGTAAACCGGGAGCAGATGCTTGTTGGTGATCTTGGTGAGCGGGAAAAGCCTCGATCCCAATCCCCCTGCCAGAACTACGCCTTTCATGAATCCTCCTGCCGCTCGATGGACCCCTTGGGCCTGGTAAACGTTCTGATTATACGATGCGTTTGGAAAAGCGCCAACGTTCTGAGGGGGATTGCCCCGGGCTGCGTTACAGGGAATCGAGGAATGCAAGGAGGGCTACGACTTCTCCCGCGGGCAGAGTCTGGAAGAGCCGGCGGGCCTCTGCGGCTTCCTGATCGTGTCGAAGGATGGCCTCGGTCAGGGTGGCGGCGCTGCCGTCGTGGAGCAAGCCGCGCCGGACTCGCAGCCCCCAAAGTGCCGGGGTGCGAATTTCCTCGCCCGGAGCGTCCCCTTGCACTATGCCGTCGCCGGTTCCGATGTCGTGCAGCAGCAGGTCGGAATAAAGCTGCACGAGTCGGCGGTCAAATACGGGGTTGGAACTCGGGCCGGTCAGCAGCACGGGGACATGACAGGCAGCGCATTGGATTTCCGCGAAGAGCCGCTCCCCGCGGCGCGCGAGGTCCGTGCTCTCACCGCGCGGCGGCGGGCCGAGGAAGCGCAAAAAGGCCTCGAAATTGTCAATGCCGCGCAGGCCGGTAAAACGGTCCGCCACATCTTCGATATGACGGACGGCACGCAAGGGCAGACACCGCAACAGGCGCTCCTCGTCGCCGTTGGGGGCGTTCTCACGCGGAAACAACTCGTTGGTAATGCCCATCTCTTCGAGATAGGCTTCGGCGCCAAAGGAGAGCAGCGTGGCTTGTTGGGCCTTCCAGCCGAAGCGTCCGGCGCGAGCGGTCCCCGTACCACGGTCCATGACCCAATGGACGCGTCCCGAAACCCCGTCTCCGTCGCGGTCGTCCGGATCGGCCAGGGCAGCGAGGGCTTCGTCCGGGATGGCCTCCACCAGCCCGGCCCCAAATAAGGGAATGGACTTGCGCGGCGCGACCACGTTCGCCTCGGGCGGAATCCGTTCTTGACAGGTGTGTGGCGGGATCGAGAAAAGCTGGAAGACCGACCCGCCGGGCAATGGATCGAACGTTCCATCCGGATTGCGCCGGCCTGCCCTCATCTCCAGGACGGTCCCGCCTCCTCCCACGGCGGGAATACTGTGACACTCCGCGCAGGAGCGTCCGTTGAAGACCGGCCCGAGACCCTCCTCGGATTCTTCCACTTCCAGGAAGTCCTCCAGGCCCACGCGAAAACGCTCGAACTCTTGCGCTGTGACTCCCGGCAAAGGACCGCCGAACGGCGCCGGAGAAGGCTCGGCGCGCTGCCCGGAGGATCGCAGGCTGAGAAGAAGAACAGACACCAGCATTCCCACGGTCGCCCATCCACGGAGTTGCCGAACCTGATTTCGTGCCATCGGTTGATTCAGTCCTCCACGACAATGGTCCCGCGCATGGTATTGTGGCCGGCTCCGCAGGGGCGCGAGCACTCAAAGAAATAGGTTCCGGGCTGGGTGGCTTCAAAGCGCAGCCGCAACTCTCCTTTGCCGCGAGCAGGGATTTGCGTATCAATGCCCGCGTCCGGAAGATGGAACCCGTGGGAAGTGTCCTCGCTCTCCGCCACGATCTCCACAATCGTTCCGGCCTTGACCTTGATGCGGGAAGGGGTAAAGCTGAACCGCTCCGCGGTGATCCGGATTCTCTGGACGGGCTTTTCCGGTGCTTCCTGGGGCAACGTGGGAGCTTTGCCCGTAGCGCCCGCGGAGCCGAGAGCGAACACTGCCAGCAGGACGGCCGCCCCCAGAGCCGGAGCGTGTTGTGGGTTGTTTCGATTCATGGCATTCCTTCAAAACCACCAGCCCAGACCCAGGTTGAATTGGTTGGGGGCGCCGACAGCCTCGCTCTGATTGCGCAGAATCTGGTAGTCGGCTTTCAGAGCGATGTCGGGATGGGGGTAGAAACTGGCTCCCACGGTCCATAGGGAGCGGTCAAACTGTTTGAGCGGCAGGAATCCGCGCGGCATCCGGAATTGGGTGTCGAAATTCTCGTAGCGCACGAAACCCGCCAGGTCATATTTGCTCGCGCGGGGCAAGAGGTGGGCTGCGGTTTCCAGATAATACCCGCGCATCTGCCGCGCCAGATTCGGGTTGATTCCGGTTTGCCGCTCGAGCGCCAGGTTCAACTCGCGCGCGCGGGTGAGAAACGCCGACGCGAATTCGCCGCGGGCTTCGAAGCGGTTCCAGCGGGTGCGGCCGTCGAACTCGAAAATCCGGACGGCGGGATTGACCGTCGGCAAATCATGACCCGTTTTCCCGTTCCATATGCTGGTTCCCAATACCAGCCGCGGAGCGCCCCGGTACTCGATGCGCAACGCCTGCGCCCAATTTCGGAGGAACGATTGGGAACCTTTCTGGAGTCCCCCTCTTAGGCCTTCCTCGGCAGTGAAGCCGGTGGCGTCGAGCGGAGCCATTCCATAAAACTTGTAGGAAAATCCCTTCCCCAGGTCGCCGAAAAAGCCCGCGCCGGTGTCAAACCACGTCGAGGGAATAATCACGGTATCCACCTGCGGGCGGAGAACGCCGTAGAAGGACGGCGGCTCATGCCGCTCGTTGATGATCCCCATCGGAGTCAGGAGCATCCCGGCGCGAAAATTGAACGCCGGGTGCAGCAGAAAGTCCAGATAGGCCTGCTCCAGTTCCAGTTCGCCTTTTTCTTCCCCCCCTTCGACGAACGCGTGTTCCACTTCGAGCTCGGACCAGAATTTCAGCCGGTCGGAAAAACTGTGCCCGAACAGCAAAACGAATCGGCGAAAGTCGAGGGTCGGGGATTGCTGCTGGGGTTTCGTGAAGTTCAGTTCCATGTAGCCGGCGACGGGCAAGCGCGTTTCTTCCGACGAGGTAGCGCGTGTCTCCAGTCTCTGAAGCGGAGGAAAAGAGGCTGCTAGCGGCGAATCAGCAGCGGAAGGCTCCGGCGGACGGAGCCGTGGAGCGGTTGCCGTTTGCGGTTCGGCGGAAGAGGCGAATTGTGCTAGGAGCCGTTGCACGTGGTTTTCGAGCGCGGCCACGCGAGCCTCGAGCGGGAGGTCCGCGCCGGGGGCGACTGCCGGAGAATTTCCAACGGGGGCTGGGGTCAGTCGCCGGTTCAGTTCCGCCACCTGCCGCTCCAGGGCCTGGATGCGGCCGGCGAGATCGCTTTCGCCGACCTGCGCTTGGAGCGATGCGGCGCAGAGGCAAGCCAGCATTCCCGCGACCCACCTGAACCCTGCCAGAATCTTCCGGCGCGGGCGGCGGATCGAGAGCAGCGTCCCCGACATGCACCTGTTTGCCATGGAATCATCCCCCCTCGGATCACGAAAATCATGGAAACGGCAACGAAGCAGTCTTAATCACAGATTCATTTCCATTAAATATCACATTAACCATTATGTTAATCATCATTAGTTAATTTCGTAAGTATAGATTTGATACTTCGGGTTGTCAAGCCGGGACGTTCGCTTTCAAGAGACCGCTTCAGAAGGAATGATCGGGGGTTCTGGAGTCCGCGTCAGCGGCCGAGCGTAAGCCGGCGGGAGAGGAAATCCGGCAGTCGCGCCTTGCGCATTTTGGCGATGGTGGCGAGCATGTCGTAGGAGGTGCGGCCGAACTCGACGAATCCCGTGGTGTCATAAATGGCGAAGGCCGCGCGGTTATCGGCATCGCGGGGCTGGCCCACCGATCCGGGATTGAGGTAATACGTTTGGTCGCTGCGAATTTGCCACACCCGGCGGGATTTCGCTTTCGGCACATGCATCGGCAGCGCCTCGGCGAGTCCTTGCGAACCCCGCAAGAACCCTCCTTGCAAGTGGGTGTGGCCGAAGAAAGTGACGGGGTGATCCAGAAAGCGGAAGCTCTCCTCCGCCTCCCACGTAGTGGTCACGTATTCATCCTCATCCCGGGGACTGCCGTGCAGAATCGCAAATTGTTCTGCGATTTCCAGCGGTCCCGGCGCCAAATTCCGCAGGTAGGCGATGTTTTCGCCGCTGAGATGGGCCCGGGTCCAATAGGCAGCTTGGCGCGCGGTTTCGTTGAACTGTTCGGCGCTGTCCACCCCCGAGCAGACGCGGTCGTGGTTGCCGCGTACGACCAATTTCACATTGGCCCGCACCCAATCCGTCACCGGGTCCGGATCGGGTCCATAGCCGACCAGGTCCCCGCAACAGATCACCTCGGTGTAGTCTCCTTCCGTTGCGGCCAGGACGGCCTGGAGTGCTTCGATGTTGGCGTGCAGGTCGCTGATGATCAGGTAACGCATCCCCGGAAATTCCCTACTTCAACTGCCACGAGCGGTTAAACTCGCTATTGTAACTGAGGATAAACTGTTTCGGACGCAAAAAGGAACCGGTTTCGAGCAGTTGTGCATTCCGAAGGAACGGGCACGGAACGAACGGTCAGGATTCGTACTCCCGGTACGCCTGGCTCTTGGAAAGGTGGCGCTCGCGGGCGACAGCCTTGAGGGCGTCCATCCGGCTCAGCTTTTGTTCCTCCATGAGCTGCCGCACTCGTTCCCGGAGCGGCTGCGTGTGGACGGCGGCAGGCGGCTGTTCGCTTTCCGGGCCAATCACCAAAGTGATCTCGCCGGGGATCGCCGGACGCTTCCGCAATTCCGCGAGCACCTCCGAACACCTGCCGCGGAGAAATTCCTCGTGGACCTTGGTGAGTTCTCTTGTCACCACCACGGGGGGATCCCCTAACACCGCGCGGATGTCTTGCAGCGTCGCCAGGACCCGGCGGGGCGACTCAAAGGCGATGGTGGTGCTGAGGGAGGCCGCCAGGGTTTGGAGAAACTTTCGCCGGGCGCTTTTCTTGGGAGGCAGAAAGCCGACAAACTGGAAGGCATGCGTCGGCAGGCCGGAGGCCGCCAAGGCGGCAACCACCGCCGAGGGTCCGGGGACCGGCACAATCGAAATGCGGTGCCGAATACACAGGTGGACCAAGCGGTAGCCCGGGTCCGAGATGCCGGGCATGCCTGCATCCGAGACCAGGGCAATCCGCGCGCCTTCCTCCATCCGCAGGACCAGTTCCGCAGCCTTCGTGATCTCGTTGTGTTCGTGGTAGCTGGTGGTCTGGGTTTTCAGCCCAAAGTGATTCAGCAATTTCTGGGTCTGGCGGGTATCCTCGCAAGCAATCAGATCCACCTGCCGCAGAATCCGCAAGGCTCGCAGCGTGATGTCCTCCAGATTTCCAATCGGGGTCCCTACCAGGTACAGACTTCCGCGCCCGGTCTCCGGGAATCCGCGAACTTCGGCGATGCTCGTTCCCTTCATGTGCGTTGTCGGCGCCCCATTCCGCCGGAGCAGTTTTTCAGCATATCATAGCTTGCTCGAACCGCACCTCTCGCGGCAAGATGCCCGATCCGAAGTTGACACTGAAAAAGCAGGCTTGTTAGGATGCCCAAGGGGGTACCGGTGCGATCCGGTCCCAGACGTTCCAAGGAGGCAATCAGAATCGGTGGCTAGACTAACCCGCCACGAATTGAAAAAGGACGAATTCGCGGACCGCCTCACGACGGTCACCCACGTTTTCACGCAAAACCGCCGCAGGATCATTCTGGGGGGAGGGACGCTGCTGCTGCTGGTGGGCGTCAGTTTGGCAGTCCTGCTGTATCTGCGCAGCCAGCAAACCAAAGCTTCCGATGCCTTGAGCGCAGCCCTGGTCACCTATCATGCGCTGGTAACCCCCGCGCCGCCCCAGGGTATGACCCTCCCGCATTTCAAGACCCGGGAAGAAAAGTACAAGGAGGCATTGCGGCAATTTACTGAGGTTTCCGTCCAGTTCCGGAGGCGAAGCCAGGGGCGCATGGCTCGCTACTATGCGGCCCTCAGCCAGCGGGAGCTGGGGAATTCGGCGGAAGCGGAAAAGGAACTGACTGCAATCGCGAGGGAGAGCGACCCGGACGTGGCAGCCTTGGCCAAGATGGCGCTGGCGGCGCTGTACCAGCAGACCTCCCGAACCGCAGAGGCGGAAAAAACGTACCGGGAGTTAGAGAGCAACCCCACCGCCCTGGTCCCCAAGCCGGCGGTACAGATGGCTCTGGCGGAGCTTTATCAGAAGACGAACCCTTCCCAGGCGACCGCGCTGTATCAGCAGATTGAGAAAGAGAATCCGGGAACCACCGCCGGGGACCAGGCCGCGAGAATGCTCCGCGGTTCCGCCCCCTAGCCCGCCCGGCCAGACCCAGGGGGAGGGACACCGTTCGAGATTCATCCGTCCTCTCCCGTTCATTCCTTGTCATGCGCGAATTTGCCCTCAGGCCGGAACAGAGTCGGGGACGCCGGTTCCCGGAACCCTTGCACCGCTATCGCAACGATTACCAGCGGGACCGCGACCGCATTCTCCATTCCCGGGCCTTTCGGCGGCTGGAAGACAAGACGCAAGTCTTCACGACGCGCTTCTCCGATCATTTCCGCAACCGGCTGACCCATACGATTGAGGTCGCCCAGATCTCGCGCACGGTCGCCGGGCTGATGGGACTGAACGTGGATTTGGTCGAGGCCCTGGCTCTGGTCCATGACATCGGCCACCCTCCGTTCGGCCATTCGGGCGAGAAATGCCTGAACCAGATCATGCAGAGCTTCGGCGACCGGTTTGACCACAATTTGCACGCGCTGCGGATCGTGGAGTCCTTCGAGCAGCGTTACGCCGACTTTCCGGGATTGAATCTCACCTTTGAGGTTCGGGAGGGCATTGTCAAGCATTCGCGGGACTACTCGCCCGGCGACCACCCCGAGTTGGCGGAATACCTGCTCGAGCAGCGGCCGCCGCTCGAGGCGCAGCTCATTGATCTGACCGATGAAATCGCCTACGATACCGCCGACTTGGACGATGGGTTCGAGGCCAAGCTCTTCGACCTGGGGACGTTGCGGGAGGAATTATCGCCGTTTCGAGAGTTCCATGACGAGGTGGAGCGCCGTTATCCGAACGCCGTTCCCAAGCTCCAGTTCAACGAAACACTGAAGCGGCTCTTCGACCGCCTGGTGACGGACCTGCTGGAGAACTCGCTGGCGCAAATCGAGCAGAGCGGCGTGAGCAGCGTGGAGCAAGTGCGCCAACACCCGCACCGGCTCATCGGATTTAGCCCGGAGGCAAAGCCCCAGAACCGGATCATCCGCGAATTCCTCCACCGCAACCTCTACTCCCATCCGGCCCTTGTTCCCGAGAAGGAACAAGGCGCTCAGGTGGTCGAGCGCTTGTTCCAGTTTTATTTGGATCACCCGGAGAAGTTGCCGCCGTGGTACGCCGAACAGGCCCGGCAAGGATTGCGCCATCGCGTCATTTGCGATTATATTGCCGGGATGACCGACCACTACGTCCAAAGGCTCCACCAGGAATTGTTGGGGGCGACCCAACCCGCCCTTGACTCCGGGAACAGCGGTTAGAGTCTGATCCGCTCGGTGTGGGGTGTATCCGAGGCGGAGTGAAGCACCCTGCAATACAACCTACCGTCGCGTCCAATCTCCAAGGCTCGATTGTCTTGCTCGAAACAACCAGTCCAAATAGCTCCAGGCTCAAGCGTGGTTGGCAAAGAACCTTCATTCAGATGGCTAGGGAAAAACCAAAACTCTTCTTGGTCTCGGATTCTTTGCCAAAGAGAGGAAGCGCCACAGAGGTAGACGCCGATGATCGTCGTCCTTCTGTCGGAACGGTTGGCAACCGTAATTTGTATGAACAACTTTCCAGCATCCCGTGCATTCAACCCTGCATATCTCGGAAGGCTGGGCAGCGCAGTGACCCGCAAATTGATTCTGCTCTTCCGCCACTTGTAAATGTCCCACGCGAGCGCAAATCCGCCTGTCAATGTGCCTATGATTCCTGTGATTGCTCCAATCCACGCGACAGTGTTTATGTCCATCCGATTACACCGGATTATAGCACCGCACAAGGATTCGGTCGTACCCACGGACCGCAGAATCCGGGAACTACAATGCGGATTCTAAATTCACACAACCCGCCACTCTCCCGTATAATGGAATGGGGCGAGGATTGAGTTCGGAGAACGACCATGTTTCTGGATATCCACGACCTGGCGCGGCAGCCGATTGCCCTGGATCAAACGCTTCCGCCGGGCCGGATTGATTTCGGGGAAGACGTCTGGCAGGTGGAACGCTTGGAGGTCCATGGCTGGGCGGAGCTGGTGGAGGAGGAAATCCGCCTGCGCGGATCATTGCGGACGACCATCGAGGTTCCCTGCGCCCGGTGTCTGGAACGCACCCGCCTCCCGGTCGAAGTGGAGTTCGACCTCTTTTATCGGCCCATTCAGACGATCAGCCGCAACGAAGAGGTGGAGATCAAGGGGGAGGACCTGGACATTGGCTTTTATCATGGGGATGGGCTACTGTTAGAAGAGGCGCTGCGCGAGCAGATTCTCTTGTCTCTTCCCATGAAGAGCATTTGTCGGACCGATTGCGCCGGGCTTTGTCCGCAGTGCGGGCAGAACCGCAATGTGGGGGAATGCGGCTGCGGTCCCGCCCGGACGGATGAGCGCTGGACGCCCCTGGCTCGCCTCAAACGGTAGAAGCTATTTCCAACTTCTTTGGGGAAGCGTCAGGGCACGCCTTCAGGCGTGCCGAGAGGAGCTTCGCAGAGGGCGGGGCTAAAGCCCGTCGAGTTGGAGCGTGTTGCGGCATCCCGGCAAGCCGGGATGCCCTGACAAATTCCAATCCGCGATAGAGGAAAGATGAAAACGGTCTAAGGAGATTCATGGCAAACCCGAAACGCAGACATTCTCATGCCCGCCAGGGAAAGCGGCGGGCGCACCACTTTCTTACGCCGGCGAGTCTGGTGGAGTGCCGGCAGTGCCACGAACAGAAGCTTCCCCACCGCGCCTGTCCGAAGTGCGGATACTACGCGGGAAGACGCGTGATTGAGGTCAAGGAAGCGAAGTAGCCCGTCTTTCCGAGGCCGCGGAGCAAACCTGCGGCCCGAACTACCCGCCTTTCTGGTTCATGCCCAGTGTTCCGATCACGATTGCCGTGGATGCCATGGGAGACGACCCTGCGGCTCGCTGTGAAGTCAATGGTGCGGTCTTGGCAGCGGAGAAGTTAGTGACCTCTTCGGACGGGAGCGTCCGCTAACGGTTGTGCATCCGACCCTCATGACCCAACTTGCATTTCTCTTTCCAGGACAAGGCTCGCAGCAGCCGGGCATGGGCCGCGACTTGTGCGAGCATTTCGCGTTCGCCCGCCAGACGCTCGAAGAGGCCGACGAGGCGCTGGGATTCTCGCTCTCCCGCCTATGTTTTGAAGGACCCGCCGAGGAACTGCAACTCACGGCCAATACCCAGCCGGCGGTTCTGGCCTGTTCCGTTGCGGCGTATCGAGTGCTCGCGCAGCAGGGGATATCGCCCTCGTTTGTGGCGGGCCACAGTCTGGGAGAGCATTCGGCGCTGGTGGCCGCAGGCTCGATCGGCTTCGCCGAGGCGTTGCGGATTGTCCGGCATCGCGGGCAATACATGCAGGAAGCTGTTCCGGTCGGAACCGGCGGAATGGCCGCCTTGCTCGGGATCAGCTTGGACCGCGTGGAGCAGTTGTGCCAGGCGGCGGCCGAAGGGGAAGTGGTCGCTCCCGCCAATATCAACACGCCGGCCCAGATTGTGGTTGCCGGGCATATCGGCGCGGTCCGGCGCGTGATGGAACGAGCGACAGCGGCGGGAGCCAAGCGCGCCTTGCCCTTGCCGGTCAGTGCTCCGTTTCATTGTTCGTTGATGCGCCCGGCGCAGCAACGGTTGACCCCGGAGCTGGAAGCCCTGCGGTTTCAGGATTTGCAATTTCCTCTGGTGAACAACGCGCGCGCGGAAGAAGTCCGCTGGGGGCCGGACGCGCGGCGCGGATTGATTGACCAGATTTGCGCTCCCGTGCTGTGGGAGCAGAGCATCCGGCGGCTCCGTTCGCTGGGGGCGGAATGTTTTGTGGAAGTGGGACCGGGACGGGTGCTGGCCGGCATGATGCGCCAAATTGACCCCGCAGTCCCGGTGGTCAACGTCGAGGACAACAAGAGCTTGGAGAAGGCTCTGGCGGCCCTGCGGGGACTCCCGAGCCAGGCGGCATCCTTGTAAACGCCCGCCCCGCTCAACAAAGGTATAATGAAAGCGGTGATTGCGCGATATGAACAAGTCAGTAGAAAGTCTTCTGGAATCCTTCGAGCGGTTGCCCGATGAAGCCAAGCGCGAAGCGGCGCTAGAAATCCTGCGGCGTTCCGTTCATCTCAACCTCCCGCCGTTGGAAGACGAAGCGCTCGTGGAGGCCGCCGATAACATTTTCCTGGAACTCGACCAGCGCGAGTCCCAACATGGCTGAACCGCGTCGGGGGGAAGTGTGGATAACGGACCTGGGATTCGCTGCCAAAGTAAGACCATGCCTGGTGGTACGCATTCCAGCGCTCGGCGAGGATCGCGCCCTCGCCACCGTTGTCCCGCTCACCACGAGCGCCCGTGGCTCTCGGTTTGAAGTCCCTATCAACGTCGGATTTCTTCGAGCGGGTGTGTTTGACGTCCAGAGCCTCGTGACAATTCCCCATGCAAAGTTGGTGCGGAAAATTGGGAGTCTGGCTGCGGATCAGTTGTCCCCTGTCGAAGCAGCGCTTCGTAGATGGCTTGCACTGTGATGGGGCGGTCTGAGTCGGGAATCCCGAGCGGCCTAGGAAACTCATACAATGCCGTGGAAAGAACAAGTCGCTTTCGTGACCGGCGCCTCGCAGGGCATCGGAGAAGCGTGCGCCCGAGTGCTGGCCGGGGCCGGGGCCAGTGTCGTCCTGGCGAGCCGCAACCTCGAAAATCTCCAGCGTCTCGCCGAAGAGATCAATCTACAGCGACCCGGCGCCGCGCTGGCCCTGGCGATGGACGTGACCCGCGAGGAGCAGATTCAGGAAGCCTTCCGGCGGGCGCTCGACCAGTTCGGCAAGATTGACATCCTGGTTAATAACGCGGGGGTGACGCACGACGGCCTGGTGATGCGCATGAAGCGTCAAGCCTGGGACGAGGTGCTCAATACGAATTTGACGGCTGCGTATCTTTGCATCCAGCAAGTCCTGCCCGGCATGGTGCGCCGCCGCTATGGCAGGATCATCAATATTACTTCCGTGGTGGCGCTGCTGGGAAACGCCGGCCAAGCCAATTACGTGGCCTCGAAGGCCGGTCTCATCGGCTTGACGCGAGCCGTGGCTCAAGAGATCGCTTCCCGCAACATCACCGTCAATGCCGTCGCCCCGGGCTTTATCGAAACGGCCATGACCGCCGGCATGACCCCGGAGGCGCGGGAGAAATTGGCTTCGCGCATCCCGCTGGGACGCCTGGGGCAGGTTCTGGATGTGGCTCACGCTGTAAAATTTTTGGCTTCGGAGGAAGCGGGTTATATCACCGGCCACGTCTTGCACGTCAACGGGGGCCTCTACATGTAGGTCCCGCCGATGGACGCTCCCCTGTGGATACCGGGTTACAATCGGTTCCCGAAAAAATGATAAATTCGGGAAAGACTTACTCAGCCTTCCGAGTGTCTGGGGGCAGGGTGAAAGTCTTGATGATGTCTGCGAGCAGCTTCCCTTGGTCGCGAATTGCTTGCGCAGTTTCGCGGGACGAAGCATCCATGCGCGGATTCATGGCCAGCAGGTCGGCGCAGGCCAGAATCACCGTCAGGCGCGACATGCTCTGCTGATACAAGTCCGCCAGCCGGCCTTCGTCTGCTGCCACCGGAGCAGGAGCGGCTTCCTGCGAGGCAGGCAGGGGTTCTTGGCGCGACGGGGCTGCTTCGGCACGGGCTTTCCACTCCGCCAGTTCCGCCTCGAGTTCTTGGACTCGCGAGTGCGCGATTTCGGCTGGTCGGGAGGAGCCGCGCAATGCTTCCTCTTTCGCGGCCAGACTTGCTGCCAAATCCTTCCGTTCCGTTTCGCTCTGCCGAAGGCGCGCCTCCAACGATTCCTTTTCCTGCTGGACCCGCTCGCGGGCTGCGTCCAATTCCACCTCGACGGCCTCTCGCTGCTGCCGGCCGCGATGTTGGGCCGCTGCCAATTCCTCTTCGAGGGTTTGAATGCGTGATTCGAGCGCGGCCCATTCTTCCACCGGGCGGGCGGCCTGGTTGATTTCGAGTTGGGCCTCCAATTGGCGGATGTGGAGGCGAAGATCATGCTGCTCCGCCCGGGAGGCTTCCGCTTCCGAGCGGCGTTGATCTCGTTCGACCTCGAGTTGCCGGATGCGCTCCGCGGCCGTGTCCTGCGCTTCGCGAGCCTGACGTTCCAGATCGTCCAGAGCGGTCCGGAGCGTCCCGGTGCGGGAGTCGGATCCCGATTTCTCGGCGCGGACCTTTTCGGCTTCCGCCCGGACCTGATCGCGTTCGGCTTCGAGTTGCCGAATGCGGTGGTTGGAGCCGATCTTCATCTCCTCCATCTCCCGCCGCGCGGCGTCCAGTTCCGGCAGGACCCGTTCCAGCGTCAGGACCGCCAGCAGATGGTCCACACGAGCTGCTCCGGTAGTTTCGGGACGCTGGCGAGGAGAAGCCCACTTCGCTTCCGCGGGCGGGGCCAGCGGCTCTCGCTGCGGAGGAAGAGCGACGGGGGGTTGGGGGACGGCGGCGCTTGCCGGTGGGGATGGTTCAAACGAAGCGGCCGGCGCTGGCGGAGTCGCTGCGGCTTCCGAGGGAATCTCAAGCGGCTGGCTTGGCCCCAGAAACCAGCGGGATAACCGCGCGAAAAGCCCCCCCCCACCCTGTTCCGGAGCCGGCTGGGAGAGTTGCGCGGGCTCTGGTTCCCGGTAGCGGCCTGCTTTGTCTTGTCCTGGCTCTTCCTGCATCACCTTGGCCTCTTCGTGTTCCACACGGAAAGCGACCGGACTCGGCAACCCTGCTTCCGGTGCAGGCTCGACCGCAGCCGGCTCCGATGTGAACGTCTCGACCGAAGTCGAAGTTTCTGGGGAGACGGTTTCGGTTCCCTCCTCGAACTGTCCGGCGCTCCCGGGCGACCCGTCGCCTGCCCCGGGAATCCGCTCGCGCTTCGTTCGTTTCCCTTTTTTCCGCGTCATATCTCTTGAGACGTCCCTGGCGCGTCTCCCCTGCATTATGCCACTAAACTTCTCCCGGATTTCATCTCCTGGGGCGCCGAAGGAAAAGCGGGGTTCCCGAATAGGTTACATCGAATGGCCCGGCAAGAACCGGTTCGGGACCCGGACTGGTTGGGAACGAAAATGGCCGCTGTATGCGCCGCCGTCCGCAGCGTCCTGCAGACAGTTCTTACGGATCGGTTCCATACCGCCCCAGGACGGGCTTCTGCGTCTAGTTCCGGAGCAACTCCTGGAACAGCCGCTCGTATTCCGCCGTGACCTCTTCCCAACGGTATCGTTGACGAACCCGCTCCACGGCGCGCTGCTGGTACTCGGCTCGCAAGGCGGGATCGTGGAGCAACGTTTGCATTTTCCCGGCAAGGTCCTCGGCGGATTTGGTGAAGGAAATGGCGGCGCCGCCGGCCACCTCCCGATTCTCGGCTGTGTCCAGGTAGAGGACACAGCGGCCGCATCCCAGGGCCTCGATCAAGGCCGGATGGGTTCCCCCGACCTCAGTGGCGTGGATATAGCACAGCGCGTGCGATTGCAGTTCCCGGTACCCCGCGCCGTAGATGGCGCCCGGAAACAGGATGCGGGCGTCGGTGGTGGCTTTCACCTGGGTGATGTAATCGCGGGCGTAGGGAGCGTCCCCGACGATCACCAGCTTCTTATCCGTGGCAACCCGTTCAAATGCCTGTACGACCAGGAGGGCGTTGTTTTCCGGCTCCAGCCGGCTCACATAAAGAAAATAACCTTCCGGTTCCAGGCCCAGCCGTTCGAGGCACTCTTTGCTTTCACTCCGCCCGGCGTCGGCGCCGTAGGGGATGAAGTAGGACCGCTTGCCATACCGGTTCCGATAATACGCTTCAATCGTCCGCGCATCCGTGACGATGGCATTCGGAAGAAACGTGGCCAGCCACTCCGAGAGCAAGTAATACGCTTTTCCCAGTGCATTCCATTTCTGGCGCTTGCGTTCCAGGCCGTCCACATTCACCACCGTCTTCTTCCCGGCGAGACGGGGCACAAAGGAGAAGAGGCTGTTGGCGGCATTGCAGATCAGCACGACCTTCGCGTCCTGGAACAGGACATGACAGACGGAGAGGAAGGTGTGAGCGACCGTATCGAAATACTTGTGCGGGATGGTTGGCAGCAGAACGAGCCGAACGCCTTTATATTCGGTTCCCTGATAGCGGATATTGTTGGTCCGCCCATAGACGGTCACCCGATGTCCGTGGCGGACGAGGCGGGAGGAGAGTTCTTCGGCAAACGTCTCGAAGCCGCCGTAGTTGGCTGGAATACCGCGCGTACCCAGGATGGCAATGTTCATGCTTACAGCGGAGGGATCCGGCCCGGCTCGGCCCGGGTGGTCCGCAAGGGGAGAATCGGATAAGGCTCCCGGTTCGGAGGAACGGAGGCAGGTTGCGCGTCGCTCCGGGGAAGCTCCACCGGCACGGTCATGGGGCGAAAGCGGAACCAGCTCCGCAAATAATCGTGCGAGACCCGGCGGCGCTGCTGGATGAGCCGCCGTTTGGCGAGCATTCGCCGCCAGTTTTGGAGCACCGCTCGAAACGCAGGCAACGAGCTCCGCTCGACGACCAGACAGTACGCCACAATGGCGATGTCCCGCGCGGCAACGGGCAAGAAATTTCTCAGGTAGAGCGGCCACGTCACGTTCTTAATGCGCATCAAGAACCGGTTCTTTACCGAATGAAAATTGACCGCCTCCGGAAGTTGCCGGCGGCATTCGGGAAAAACTCTGCGGACGTGGTATCCGGTGGCGTCGGGGAGATACAGGCAGCGCCAGCCTTGGAGCTGGGCGCGCCAAGCCACGTCGGCGTCTTCCCGGTAGAAGAAAAAGTCCTCGTCGAAGAACTCCCCCTCTGCGCTGATATCTTCGATCATGCTCCGGCGGTAAAGCGCCGCCGCCGCCGTTGCGCCGAAAACATAAACGGGTTGGTCGTATTCTTCTCCGTCCGGGAGATGGAATCCCCGGTCAAAATGGCGGAAGGTGGGCGTAAAGTAAATTCCGGCTGAATCCAACAGTCGCTCCGGCGGGATTTCCAAACCGGGCAACGCGCGCAGCAGCTTCCCGCACACGGTTCCCACCGAGGGGTCCAGAGTTCCGCCGCGAACGAGTAACGAAACGAAGTTCGGCGCGAGTAATGCATCGGGGTTCAGCACCAGAATCCATTCTCCCTTCGCCTGGCGAATGGCCTGGTTCTGCGCAGCCGCAAACCCCCGGTTTTCGGAATTTAGGATCAGTTGGATGCGGTTCTGGTAATTCGCCAGAAGCGAGCGGGTCTGGTCGCGGCTCGCGTTGTCCGCCACAGTTACTTCCAGCCTAGGCCAGTCCTGAGACAGGACCGAGTCCAGGCAGCGTTGCACGCACGAAGCGCTGTCATGCGTGACGATGGTTACGGAAACGAGTTTCTTATCTGTCCCCATTGTCCTTTGCCCAGCCAGCCACCCCTGCTCGATCTGGGCAACCTCGGCGGAACACTCCTCCGATCACAGCCCCGCTCCTCACGCCGCAAACGGACAACTGTGCCGCGTTCCAGTATGCCCGAAGGCGTTCCCTGCGGCGGGGAGTTCTCGCGGAAGCCGCCCCCCCGAACAGCTCTCCCATCATCCGCAAGCCCATGCCGACGAGCAGTGCCCCCCGGATCGCCACCCGGGTCCTCCGGGGGAAATGCTTGTGCACATAATAAAGCAAGTTGCGATACCAGTAAATCTGCTTCTCGGAAAAAGTCAACGATTCCAAAGAATGGGCGCCGTGGTGCCGCACCCGGACCTGTGGCCAGAACACGAGGGTTCCGCCCTGTTCCCGAAGCCGTTTGCAAAGGTCCACGTCTTCAAACCAGAGCGGAAAGAAAGATTCGTCGAAGCCGCCGCAGGCTTCGAAACGGCTCCGCCGCACCAACAGACAAGCGCCGGCGGGCTGCTCCACTTCGCTGGGCCGCTCGACGTCCAGGTCCAGGCACCGGTATCTCCGATTGACGGGATTGCCGGGAAAGAGCCGGTTCAGGAGCAGGATTTCAAAAACAAGGGAAGCTGCCGTGGGCAATCGCCGCACCGTGAACCCGACTTGCGTCCGGCCATCGGGATCCACCAGCCGCGGCGCAACTGCGGCGATCCGCTCGGAACTCTCCAGTGCCTTCTCCAACGGGCCGAGCGAATCCAGACAGACGGTGTCCGGATTGAGAAACAAAAGGGCGCTGCCCGTGCTGTGATGAACTCCCATGTTGGCGGCGGCGGCGAATCCGAGATTCGACGCGGACGGAACCAGCTTTACACGCGGATACCGTTCGCGGATCAGGTCTGCGGTGCCGTCGGAGGAGGCGTTGTCCGCTACCACAATCTCCGCGCCCGATCCTTGCAGCGAGTCCAGGCAACGGACAATGTGCGCCCTCGAATTATAAGTAACCACGATGACGGAGATCATCTGCGTTTATGCTCGAACGTTCCCTTCCAGGCAGCGGATTCTTTTGGGTTCTCTCGGAATTCTCGGCTCTCCCGGCTACATTGGTTTCTGCGTTTCGCCCGCCGGCAGATGATCGAGTCCCGCCGAGGCCGAGGCGTCCGCTTTGCCCCGTGGCGGAAAAAGTCCGAAGTACAGTTTCCAAAACGTGTCGCGCTCGGTTCGATCCGGCGCGCAGACATCGGCATAGATTTCCCGCTCCGATTGTTTCAGCCGGGCCAGGAAGGCGTGTCGCTGGTCCGGTCGGAAAGTGCCGCGCTGGCGGACAGCTCGGGGAAGCAGGCGAAGGAATCCGGCCACGCCACCGAGATACGCCGCGAACCGTTTTTTTCGAATTGCCAGGAGCGCCCATAGGAACTGAGCCCAGGCAATGCGCGGCCCCAGGCGCGCGAGTAGCGATCCGGGATAGTGCTTCACCAGGAGCAGCAACTGGTTCCGAGTGAGCAGCCGGAAGGTCGGCGCGGAATTCGCTCCGCCGAGCGTGGCGCTTCCTCGATGGCGGCACGTCGCCTGGGGTAGATAGAACCCTGGCAGGCCGGCGCGCGCGGCCCGCAGCGAAAAGTCCATGTCTTCGAGGTACGCGAAAAAGTTCTCATCGAACATTCCTACCTCTTTGCCTACCTCGTGGCCTACTTCGTGGCCTACCTGTTCAAACACGCTCCGGCGAAACAGGGTAGCCGTTCCGGAGGCGGCCCAGATCACTCGCGGAAGATCGAATTCCCCGGTGTCCTTGCGGCCGAAGCCGAGCCGCCACGCCGATCCACCGAGCGAAAGAGCATCCCCCGCGTCGTCAAGCACTACCCCGTCGGCCTGGAAAATCTTTCCGCAGCAGAACGAAACGTCCGTGTGGATTTCGAGGAACGCCACCGTGCGTTCCAGCCAATGCCGGTCGAGTTCGACGTCATCGTTCAGCACCGTGACGTACCGGGAGCGGCCGGCGGCAATCCCGGCATTGACCGCTGCCGCAAAGCCGCGGTTAACGGGCAATTTCACCAGTTCGCATCCGAACTCCTTGGCCAACTGTTCCACCCAATCGCCTGCGCCGTTCGACACCAGAACCGTCTCGAAATCCTTCCAGGTCTGGGCGCGGAGCGACTCCAGGCAGTTTCCGAGCAGGTCTCCTCGCCGCCAGGTCGGGATGACGACCGATACGCTTCGTTCCGTGTTGCTCGGCGCCGGCAGTGAGCGGCCCTCCCCGTTGATTCAATTCTTTCCGTCGAACCGATTATACCAATGATTCTTGTTGATTCGCCCCTCACGTCCTAAGTAAAGGTAGAGTTCCACACCCGGCGGGTGCTGGCTAGCCTAGATTTCTCGACAGTAATGAGCATCACAGATTCATTTCTGGTTGTCCTGAAAGGACAAAAGAAAGTAGCCGGGGGCAACGCCCCCGGAACGGTGTGTAATTCCGGAGCGACCCTGTAAGGGTCGCACTCGTGCGTGCGGGGTTTTGTGCGACCCTTTCAGGGTCGAACCGTCCAACGCCCATTTCCGGGGGCGTTGCCCCCGGCTTTCCCTGCAAATCCCCTTCGGGGATTTTCGAAGACGCGACCTCCTTCCCCGAATGCTTGTGAGAAATCCCGACTACGGAACGAGGCGGATTGAGTCTGTTCCCCGGATCAGTTGGCCGGAGAAGGTCTTGCCCTTGAGGACGGCTTCGGTCGAGGCGGGCGTGAGTTGCAGGTCTTGCGTGCGGAAGTGCAGCAGCAGGTCAAGGCGTCCGTCGCGGTTGAGGTCGGCCACCGAGGTCATCGGAGTGCCCCGGCCCTGCGTAGCCACGGGCGCGCCCGCCAGTTTGACCGTCGCCGGGTCCACCGTCGTCGCGGTCTTAGGGAGATGGGACCGTAGCCCAAACCGGGTTCCCGCTGTTGTCAATCGAGAGCATCTTGTAGGTTCGCCCATCGGGGCTTTGGAAAATAATTCCGCAACCAGGACCCGACATATAGATGTTAATTCCTTTCATCCGGAGTTCTTCTGCGGGCGGCATCGTTTCAATCACGACGTTGCTTTCCATGGGACCCTTCCTTTCGGGTTGTGTGGGGAAGGAACTCTGCTCCCGCCCGGATTGCTTTTCTCCTGACTCCTGCCTTCTAACTCCTAACTTCTATCTTCTTCCCGCTCGTCACTTGTCACTTGCCACTCGTCACTGTCTTTCATCACCGCAGCGTGTACGGGGGTTGAAACTCGTCGGCCTTGCTTTTCCAGACTCACGGCGCGGCGCGCAGGCTGAACGGCGGCGTGAAGATGGTCAAAAGGTCCACCAAGGGTTGCGTTGGCAGCGCACCGATGTCATGGAAAGTCTGATTGCTACAGGGAAGAGGAGGCTGCAGCATTGAACGAATTGTGATTGACTGTGGTGCGGCATCGTCTGTCTGTAGGTAAACAGTCTGCCCCGGGGGACCGATTCCTACCCGGGACAGCAATCCGGGCGGTTCGCTTGTGGATGTGATAACGGGAAACCAAGGCGCGCCAGCGCAGTTCTCTAACTCGAAGTAGAAGACCCCGCTACCATAGAAGCGGTCCCGGCCCACCGCGACAGGAACCAGGTGTTGGTCCACCGCCAGCAGAACGATAGACCGAACTGCCAAAGACGAACCGCCACTTATCTCGATGTTATGGATACCGAGACCACCGAGAGTGGTGCCGATGATCTTGCCCTTGCTGTCCACAATAACGACCCGTCCCACTGGTTTGACCTTCGCTTGCTGTGCGAAACTAGCTCCCCCTAAAACTAGGCCCGCGAGGACATAAATCGCCAAACTTCGAATCACCTTCTCTAAGTCATTCGTCATTCGTTTTGTAACCTCCGATTTTGTAGATGCCTCCGCCGAAGCCACAGGGGGTAATATTGTTTGGATTCGGCTCCTGACCGTTCCTTCCGCACACTGCACGGCTATGGACAAGAGATCGAATCAAAAATCAGTCCGTCGCCAGCATCGTTGAGCCTTACACGTCTGCAGATCGTGCCTGCTGCATTTTTCAGGATAATCCCCTTGCCCGCGTCCGAGACGTAAATATCTCCACCGGAAACGTCCAGCTTCGCCGCCGGGGTCGCTTTATCTCCGATACCTACATTGCCGCTCTCTGTCTTGATAACCAGTAATTTAACCTTTGGGTTTGACCCGTCATATTTGTCGAACACGAAGTCGCGATAAGAGCCACTTCCCCTCTTCTGGATTCTGATCCCAAACTGGGTTTCCGACGAGTAACCGTTGTTGTAAACGTCCATGGACTCTTCGTCGTTGTCGCCTCGAGTCAGCGACAAGGTAGCCTCTCTGTCGTTGGCAACGGCGTTGGGCGGAGCCCAGATTTTCAAGATCGTATACTTTGGACTCGCATACGCTTCGTTCTTATAGGTACGGAGGATGGTAATATCCACTCCTTCCGGTATCGGGTCCGGCGGGGGAACAGGAATACCCGGCCGGTACAACACGGTGTTGGGGTCGGCATTTCCGGGTTCGATCAGACCAAACCCGCCGCCTTTCTCCACGATGATGTCGCCGCCCTTGACATGGAGCGGCCGCTTGGGGTCGGTGGTGCCGATGCCGACCTTGCCGTCGCTCTTGATTCGGATTCGTTCCGCACCGCCGCCGCTGAAAAGGG
>MEKR01000141.1:5920-24113 GCA_001767035.1 Acidobacteria bacterium RIFCSPLOWO2_02_FULL_61_28 | reverse complement strand
GTCCCAAACCGGAGCACGCGGGCCTGAATCCTCGCTTTTGCCACAATATCGAGCGTGTCGAGCCACTCGCGGAACGGGCATCGCCCATTCTTCGTAATGTACTCTCGGATCGTCAACGGCATTCAGACCCTGAAGTTATCATATATGATAATATTTATCAACGTGAGTATGGAGGAAAGCGGAGACAGCCAAAGAACTGGTTCCGGAACAAATCCACTATCCGCTACGGGCAATGGATTTGAGCAGCCGCTCGGCTTCGGCGCGGGGCGGATCATCGGGAGTCAGAGTTGCTTTCAAATATTCTTCCAACAATCGGCGGGCCAGATCGAGATTTCGTTTCGATGCTACGTAAGTCCTGGCCCGCTCGAATTTCAACTCGGCGTTGTCGGGAGCGAGTCTTGCGGCTCCGTCAAACGCTTCCTCGCTCTCCGAGAACCGGCCCCGTCGGGCCAGGAACTTGGCGAGGTCCGCCAGCCGACCCGCCTGGGAGGGAGCCAATTGTACGGCCTGCCGCCAGAACTGCTCGGCCCGCGGGAACTCTTTGCGCTTCTCCGCCAGGCGGGCCTTCATCGCATGGTACCGGGAGGGGTCGCGGTCCCGGATTCGCTCACTCAGGTGTGCGGCCTTGTCCAGGCCCCCGCCCAGAAATCCAGGCGCTTCGAGATAATAATCAAAGAGGTCGGAGAGCGCCTCCTGGTTCTGCGGGTCGAGCGCGAGCGCCCGCTCGAAATGTTCGCGCGCCTTGACGGCGTATCGCGGAGCCGTGAAGAAGCTCGAAGTCTCCGCGCGCCGTCCATACGCTTTTCCCAACCAATCCCAGGAATTCGCATTTTGAGGATCGGCAGCCACCGCTTTTTCCAAAGCGTCCGTAGCCTTGTTGAACTCTTCCAAACGGTAATAGCACTTGCCCATCAGCTCATAGGTCGGAGCGGTTTTCGCCGGGGCGGCCTCCAGCAAGCGGAGCGCCTCTCGATATGCTGTGCGCTGGTAAAGTTCCGCCGCGCGCTCCAGGTTTGGATCCGGAGAGGCCAGGGCAACCACGCCCCCCATTGCGACAAGGCAAAGGGTTCGCCACGCTTTCGAATAAGTTCGTTGCATCCTCTTTTAGCCCTTTGCCCGCCTTCGTTCCCCCGACCCGTCTTTGGATTAGATGCACGGACCGGCTGGCGGGTTATTGAAAATAGGTGGATTCCAATCCGCTGTTCGAACGCTCGGAGGGTGCCGGTCCGATCCTCTCCCCGGAAAAATCTTAACGCGGGACGGAGCAGGGGGCTATAATAATTTTGGCCCCAGTCCATGGGGAGAGGAATTCGTATGTCGGCCGCACTCCGCAAAAAATTGGAAGAAGAGATCCGGGCTCTCGAGTATGAGCTGAACTCGGAACTTCCGAAGGAGCTGAAGAAGGCCGTGGCGCACGGGGACCTGAGCGAAAACGCCGAATACAGCGCGGCCCGGCAGCGCCAGGATTATGTCCGGGCGCGTTTGGGGCAGCTCAGCAAGCGGCTTTCCGAAATCGCCTTGATCAACATGAACAATATTCCTCGGGACCGCGCGGCCTTCGGGTCCACCGTCATGCTTTATGACGTGGACAAGGGAGTGGAAGTGGAGTACAAGATTGTAGCCAGCGAGGAGGCCGACGTCTCGAAGGGCATGATTTCCACCTCTTCGCCCATCGGCCGGGGCTTGCTGGGGAAACAGGTCGGAGACCTCGTCACCGTGCAGACGCCCTCCGGCAAGAAAGAGTTTGAGGTTCTGAAACTGACGACCATTCACGACGAGGCCTGAACGGGGAGGCCCCGGCCTGCCGGGGAGGCCGCCGTAACTTTCGAGAAGGAATCCGGGATCGGGGTTAGAGCAGCCTGAACGTAGAGTGCGGGCGGAGGATACCGCTTTTTTATCATGGCCACACAGGGGATTGACCTCGAAGCCCAACCGCGTGCCGGCCGCCTGGCGCAACTGCTGCGGCAGGTGCGTTCGGCGACCTGGTTGATCGGCGCCGGAGCACAATGGCTGCTGGACCGGATTGTGCGCGCCCTCTCGCTGGCCCGGGTGAACCCGAATGCCCTGACGTCCCTCGGTCTGGTGCTCAACATTGGGGCCGCCATATTGTTCGGACAGGGGAGGTTTTTTGCGGCGGGACTGGTGGTGGTTGCCGCCGGGCTGTTTGATATGGTGGACGGCCGGGTAGCCCGCCTCACTAACCGCGTCACGCCCTTCGGAGCGTTCTTCGATTCCGTGATTGACCGCTATTCGGACATGGCGCTCTATATGGGCCTGCTGGTCTACTACGCGCGCGGCGAACGCTTTTTTTACGTGGTGCTGGTGGCGCTCGTCATGGCCGGCTCCGTCATGATCAGCTATGCGCGGGCGCGGGCCGAATCCCTGATCCCAAGCTGCAAAGTCGGATTCCTGGAACGTCCGGAGCGAATCGTTTTGATCATCATCGGAGCCTTGTGGGACCGGATGGCCCCGGTCCTGTGGATCATTGCAGTGCTCTCCAACATTACCGTCGTCCACCGGATTTATCACACCTGGCGCTATATGCAAAAAACCTCGCCCTCCTCCACTTGAAGACTGCCTACTTCTTTTTCATTCCTGACTTCCAATCAAGGAAAGCAGCATAGAATACGCAGAGGGACGCCCCTTCCCTTGGTCAAGATCAAGGAAGCGGCGGTTGCTTGACCGGCAACTCCCCATCGCGCTTGTCCCGGTCCCGGGAAAGCTGGCGCGACCGGGTTGCGGAGGAAGCCGTGTGGGAGCGGAAGGCGCTCGCGCGTTCGACTCTCTCGATTTCCAGGAGGAAGCATGTGGGAGCAACAGTGGATGATTTGGATTTGGCCGGCGATCCAGATCGCTGCGATCGTTCTTGGCGGCGTTCTGCTGATGCGAATGATCCGCTTTGAGATGCGGCGGCTGGTCGAGCGGGGAGCCAAGCAAACCATCCAAGAGGCTGCGCTGGCCGATTGGGTGAATGAGACCTCCTTGGGGATTCGCCCGGCGGTGATTGCCGTGGGAATGATCCTGGGCGTGTTCTTTGTTCTGCGGGCGATGGGGCATCCCGTGGCCGTTGGATGGAACCCCTTCTCGATTGTGGACTGGCTGCTCGAACGGGGCGTCCGCATCATCCTGATCCTGGCCGGCGCGTTCGTGATACTGAAACTGACCCACCAGCTCTGCGCGAAGGCCGTCCTGTTGATTCGTCCGTACGATGACACGCCCGCCGCAGGAATCGAACGGCAGAAGCGGGCGGAGACTGTCAGCGGAGTACTCCGCAAGCTTACTACAGTCGCGGTGGTCGCCATGACCAGCCTGACGCTGCTGGGCGAGCTCAATATCAGCACCGCCCCGGTGCTGACCGGCCTGGGCGTGGCCGGGGTGGCCATCGGGTTCGGCGCCCAGCAACTCGTCGGCGATTTGATTGCCGGGTTCTTCCTCATCTTCGAGAACCAGATCCGGATCGGGGATGTGGTCGTAATCAACGGAATCGGCGGCAAGGTCGAGGAGATTCAGTTGCGAATTACTGTCTTGCGGGGACTGGACGGCTCGGTCCACACCTTCCGCAACGGGACCATCCAGACGCTCTCCAATATGACCAAGGACTTCTCCTACTTCGTCCTGGACTTGGGGATTGCTTACAAGGAAGATACTGACCGCGTTTCCCAGGTGTTGCGGGAGCTCGGCGCGGAAATGCAAGCGGATGCGGAATGGGGACCTTCGATCCTGGAGCCGGTTGAAATCCTGGGAGTGGAGCAGTTCGGGGATTCTCGGGTTACCCTGAAGCTGCGAATCAAGACGCTGCCGATCCGGCAGTTTGACGTGGGGCGAGAGTTTCGACGGCGGCTCAAGTACCGGTTCGACAAAGAGCGGATCGAAATCCCCTTCCCTCAGCGAACCATTTCGTTTGCCACGCCAGAAGCGCCCGGGTTCAGAGAGTCCGCTGCGCCTGCGTCAAGGAGGACGGACGCAACCTCCCGGAATCCATAACAGGGCAGAGAGGCATCGAAATCAACTGAGCAGCAAAACCTGGTGGTCGCTGCACTGGGCAGAAATTTGTTCGTAGACTTGATCGAGGAGAGATGGCCCATAGCGGGCAAGATAGCTGATCCCGCTATAGAACCGTTCCTGCAACGTCTTATGCGGGTAGAGACTGTTTTCCAGCCGTTGCGCGTCGCGTTCGACCTGCTCGGAGCGGGTCTGGGCTGCAAGCGCTGTTTTTCGCTCCAGGGACGAAAGCTGGTAGTGCATCTTGCGGCCGCTGTTGGCCGCCGCGTCCGCCAGCGTCGGGTCCAGCTTGGCAAGGGCCAATTGAATGGCATCGAGACTTTCGTTCAATCCGGTCGTCGCCTTTTGAAAGAGGTCGGTCAAGCCCGGAGGCAAAAAGCGTGCCGCCATTTTTTCCCGCAAGGCCTGTTTCCCGGAACAAACGTCCGGGAGCGTCAAGCTGTATTTCTGTAAGAGACGGTGGATGGGAGGTTCCAGAAGGGTAAAGCTGGCGCGGGGGACCAGCACCGGCATTCGCCCTAACACTCGCTGGTACACCGGGGCAGTCTGGGCGAGATAGGCAAGCTCCGAAGGTCCTCCAACATAGGCGATCGTGGGCAGCAGAGCATCTTGCATCACCGGCCGCAGGAGCACGTTCGGCGAGAGAATTCCGGGTTGCTCCCGGAGCCGGGCCAGCAATTGCTCCGCAGAGTAGGTTTGGCCGTTGGGCAACGCCAAGCGCCCGTCCCGCAGGCGCAGCGGAACGCGCCGGCCTTCGTCGTAATAGAACAGCAGCGAGGAGTTTTCCGCCACGCGGACCTGGGGGTGGTAACCGCTCTCGGCGAGGCGCCGGCTGCGTTCCATCAATTCATTGCCCAGCTCGGTGGCGGACCCGACCGCCGCTTGAAACACATTCGCGCTCAGCGCATGCAGGCGCGCGTCCAAAGAGTCCACCAGCACGACGCCGTAGGGAGCGAAGAGCCGGGCCAGGAAGCGGCCGAACGCCGCCCCCAAACCCTCCCCCGGCTGGTAACACTCCGCCAGGATACGCAACATTTCTGTCCGATCCAAAGACTCCGGCAAGAACGTGCCCAGGGCATCCAGGGGCGCTTGAATGGCCTCGGTTAACCGAATCGCTCCGACTGGCGCGTCCGGGACCGGCGGCGCTCCGGAGTACTCCAGCCGTTGCGGATGGCCCTCTCGATCCTGGACAAAGCAATGGTTCACCTCGGCCAGGTCGTGATCTTCGGTGGCAAGCCAGAAGATGGGGACAGCCTCCAGTCCCCGTTCGCTCAGCGTCCGGGCCAGCTTGATTGCCGTCAGCGCCTTGTAGAGGGCGAACGCGGGGCCGGTAAACAAGCCGGTTTGCTGCCCCGTGACCACGGCAAAGCAACCCGGCTTGGCGAGCTTCCGCAAATTCTCCTTCGTGGCCTCGCCGGCCGCAAACCGCTGGTTTTGCTCTTCGAGAACGCCCACCACGGCTTGCCGCAGCGAATCGCTATACCGAAGCGACCGGGCCGCCTGGGAATAGCTCCCTTCCTCGAATGGATTCAGCGGAAGAAATTCTCGCACGCGGGTAAAGTCATAGAGAAAGTCCGTGAACAGGCGCGGGACGTGAGGAAGCTCAGTAAAGGGAATGCAGTGGTTTTCCATCGAAATTTTCGTTTCGCAACACACTCGGATTCGGCCCCGCTGTCTGATCCAGCCGAGGTTGTCTCCGCGCGAGCGTTCCCGTCCGGCGTGACTTCAACGAGGTGGACCCGCCGTACTGCTAACTCGACTCCACGGTCATCGCATGGAGGTCCTGCAACGCCAGGACCCGAATGGGCCGGGTTTTCAGCGCGGCAATGCCCTCGACCGCCGCCAACGCCCCGGCTACCGTCGTAATGCACGGCACGCGATGTTGCACGGCCGCCCGGCGAATCGTCTTCTCATCCAGGAAGGAGCGCGCGCCGATGGGCGTGTTGATGAGCAGTTGGAGGTCGCCGCCCTTGATCAGGTCCACCACGTTGGGCCGGCCCTCCATGACCTTATAGACCGTCCGAACCGGGATGCCCTCCGCCGCAAGGTACTCCGCGGTCCCGCGCGTGGAAACAATTTCAAATCCAATCTCCATGAGCTTCTTCGCCACGACCACTGCCTTGGGCTTGTCCCTGTCCTGCACGCTCAAGAATGCGCGACCCTCCAGCGGCAAGCGGACCCCCGCGCTCAACTGCGCCTTGGCAAACGCCTCGCCGAATCCCTCGCCGATGCCCATCACTTCGCCCGTGGATTTCATCTCCGGCCCCAGGATGGGATCCACGCCGGGGAATTTCGAGAACGGGAAGACGGGGGACTTCACGCAGAATTGCTTTACGGGCAAGGTGCCGAGTAGCGGGCCGGCTCGGCGGCCCGTTCCCGGAATTGTTACGGGCGCTGCTTCGAGCGGCAAGGAGAAGTCCCGGAGCTTTCGCCCCGTCATCAAGCGGGACGCCAGCTTGGCCAAGGGGACGCCGGTCGCTTTGCTGACGTAGGGCACAGTGCGCGACGCCCGCGGATTCACTTCCAGCACGTACACTTTCCCGTCCTGAATCGCATATTGGGCGTTCATCAGCCCAACCACGTTTAAGGCCAGGGCGAGCCGAACCGTGTAATCGCAGAGAGTTTGAAGCTGTCCCGCGCCGAGGGTAAAGGTGGGCAGAACACAACTGGAATCCCCGGAATGGATGCCGGCCTCTTCGATATGTTCCATGATGCCCGCGATCACTACTTCTTTCCCGTCGCAGAGCGCGTCCACGTCCACTTCGATCGCGTCCTCCAGGAAGCGGTCAATCAGAATCGGCCGGCCTGGGTCGGAGTAGGCCACAGCCTCGCGCATGTACTCGTCAAGAATCGTCTCGTCATAGGCGATGACCATTGCCCGGCCTCCGAGCACATAAGACGGGCGCACCAGAACCGGGTAGCCGATCCGCGCGGCGATTTCGCGGGCTGCGGCTAAGGTGGTGGCCGTACCGTTCTCCGGTTGCGGGATGCTCAGCTCCCGCAATAACTCTCCAAAGCGGCGCCGGTCTTCCGCCAGATCAATCGAATCGGGGCTGGTCCCAATGATGGGAACTCCCGCCCGCAGCAACGGCAGGGCCAAATTGAGCGGCGTCTGCCCGCCGAACTGCACGATGACCCCCTCGGGTTTTTCCTCGGCCGCTACGGCCATCACGTCCTCGTAGGTGAGCGGCTCGAAGTAAAGCCGGTCCGAGGTGTCGTAATCGGTCGAGACCGTCTCCGGGTTGCAGTTCACCATGATGGTCTCGTAACCGTCCTCCCGCAACGCGAACGACGCGTGGCAGCAGCAATAGTCAAACTCAATCCCCTGGCCGATGCGGTTGGGGCCGCTGCCGAGGATCATGATCTTCCTGCGGTCCGAGGGGTCAGCTTCGTTCTCCTGCTCGTAACAGGAATAGAGGTACGGAGTGTAGGACTCAAACTCCGCGGCGCAGGTGTCCACGCGCTTGTAGACGGGCTTCACACCGAGTTTCCCCCGCAGCTCGTGGACCTGCTCCTGACTGAGATTCCACAAGGAAGCCAGACGGCGGTCGGAAAGCCCCGCCCGCTTGGCCTCCCAGAGTTCGTCGCGGGAAACCGTCTCCGGAGTTTTCTCCTTCATCCGGGCGCGGACCGCTTCGACTTCCCGAACCTGCTGCAAGAACCAGGGGTCAATGGCCGTCATCTGCGCGACTTGTGCCACGCTCCAATCCTTCTGAAACGCAAGGCGGATGTAGTTCAGGCGGTCCGGGTTGGGCGTCACGAGCTTCTGAACCAGCAGCCGCTCGTCCACTTCCATGGCCGAGAGCTGCTTGCCGGTTTCGAGCGACCGCAGTCCCTTCAGCAACGCTTCCTTGAACGTGCGGCCGATGGCCATGACTTCGCCGACCGACTTCATCTGCACGCCCAGAGTGGCATCCGCGCCCGGAAACTTTTCGAACGCCCACTTGGGAATCTTGACCACTACGTAGTCGAGCGTCGGCTCGAAGCAGGACGGGGTCTTGCGCGTGATGTCGTTCGGAATTTCATCGAGCCGGTAGCCGACCGCCAGTTTGCTGGCGATCTTGGCAATCGGGAAGCCGGTGGCTTTCGACGCCAGAGCCGAGCTGCGCGAAACGCGCGGGTTCATTTCAATCACGACGAGGCGGCCCGTCTCGGGATGGACGGCAAACTGGATGTTCGAGCCGCCCGTCTCGACCCCGATTTCCCGGATCACCGCAATGGCCGCGTCGCGCATCTGCTGGTATTCCTTGTCGGTCAGCGTCTGCGCGGGCGCCACCGTGATCGAATCGCCCGTGTGGACGCCCATCGGATCGAAGTTTTCAATCGAGCAAATGATGATGACGTTGTCAGCGAGGTCGCGCATCACCTCCAGCTCAAACTCCTTCCAGCCGAGCACGCTCTCTTCGACCAGCGCCTCGTGCACAGGACTTAAGTCGAGGCCGCGCGCAAGAAGCTCCATGAACTCCTCGCGATTGTAGGCCAGGCCGCCGCCTGTCCCGCCGAGCGTGAACGAAGGCCGGATGATAACCGGATAGCCGATGCGCCCGGCAAATTCCAAGCCGTCTTGGAGATTGTTCACGAGGGTGCTGAGCGGCGTGTCCAGGCCGATCCGCGCCATGGCGTCCTTGAACATCAGACGGTCCTCGGCCATCTGGATCGCGCGCAGGCCCGCTCCGATCAGCTCGACGCCATATTTTTCAAGCACTCCCTTCTCGGCAAGCTGGACCGAGAGGTTCAAGGCTGTCTGGCCGCCAACGGTTGAAAGGAGCGCGTCGGGACGCTCGGCTTCGATGATCGCTTCCAGGTATTCGACTTCGAGCGGCTCGATGTAGGTCCGGTCGGCCAGCTCCGGGTCCGTCATGATCGTGGCCGGGTTCGAGTTGACAAGAATGATCTGGTATCCTTCGCTGCGCAGTGCCTTGCACGCCTGCGTCCCCGAGTAGTCAAACTCGCAGGCCTGCCCGATGATGATCGGCCCGGAGCCGATGATCAGGATTTTGTGAATGTCATTGCGTCGGGGCATGGTACCTTCTGAGCCGTATTACACCTGGTTGGGGATAGGATCGCCAACGCTTTGCCGCGCTTCGATATGGAGCCGGATCGCGTCCTTTAGGTTTTTGAGCGCCTCTTCGTATGTGTCCCCATATGAGTGGCACCCTTGCAGAGCGGGGCAGGAGGAGATATAAACCCCATCCTCACCCCGCTCGACGACCACCGTATATTGGAACTTTCCGATCTCCATCTTCGGCAATTCTATTGAACTCCGGTTATTCGTCAGGGCACGGCTTCAGCCGTGCCGATACAAGGCACAGTAGAACGGGGCTTTAGACATGGGTCTTTCGTAAGCCCCGCAGGGGCGGCAGATTCTAGCCCAGGGCGCAAGCCCTGGGTAAGAAGGGCGATTGAAACAAGCCCCGGAGGGGCGAAAGATCATCTCGCTCATTCCCATATATATCGCTCGTCGTATTCGATATTATTCTTCTGCAAGAGCTTCACAAACTCTTCCTGGAACGAAACCCGTCGGTGATGCTTTTCCTGACCGCGAATGTATCTCACAACCGCCGGCGCGTTGGAATGACTCACGCTGAAGGCTCCGTAACCGGCTTGCCAAGTAAAGTCCCGCCTCATGCCACGTTCCCGGTTGACCCACCGCGAGGAATTCGTTTTCAAGACACGCAACGTCTCCGAAATCGAGCGGGTCGGCGGCATCCATAGGAGCATATGAACATGGTCGCCCGTTCCGTCAATCGCCACGGCCTTGCCATCCAGTTCGCGAATGATGCCGCCCATGTAAGCCAGAAGTCTCGGTTTCCATTGCGGCTGAATGCTCCGGACCCGTCCCTTCGTGCTGAAGATCACGTGTGTCAGCAGATTCGTGAAGGTTTGGGCCATCTTCTTTCGCCCCTCCGGGGCTTGTTGCGACTTTGAATTCCTCTACCCAGGGCTTGCGCCCTGGGCTAGAATCTACCGCCCCTGCGGGGCTGACCGTGGGACCCGGCTGAAGCCGTGCCCTGACGAACCCTCCCGCCTCGAACCGCGGGTCTCAAAGGATCGCTGCGTCTAGTTCCACATTGACTTTGAAAACATCTATGCAAAGCGACCCTCAACAGTGACTCGAAAGCGTAGCCCAACGCCGCCGGGCCACACGGCATAGAAAAAGAGTGAGTTCTCGGTCTCCCAGGCGACAGTGTTCACAACCCATATTTGATCAATGTGGCGGAGATCGGGAAACTCCGCCTCCATGGATTCAATGGATTGTGCAATCTCTCCATATCCGTGTGGAAGATTGTCCTTTTCAAGAAGCAAAATCCGCTTTTCCACTTGCGTGCTGATAAGCTTGGGAAGCTTGGTGCGCAGTGCTTTTCTGACTACTTCCGCGAACGTGTTGGGCATCTCACAGCGCCCTAGCGACAAAGTACCTGGATGTCCAGGGAGTTCCATCTTATCGGCAAAAATAGTCAGATCGAAGGGCAACCCAGGAATCTGATGCTGCGAGCGATCGACTGGCAGTGTCTCCTTATTGACTAGGAGCCACTCCCTTACTTTCACCCCTACATCACCCCATTTCACGCCTTTGGGGATGGCGCCTACAGGTATCCAGACAGTGATGTCGTATTCCGGAACATGCAGCGTACAATCTTGCTCAAGCCTTCTAAACGCCGCAATAAAAGGCTGAGTATCATTCTTTTCACCAATGAAGGGTTGGATGAGGGTATGCTCAATTGCAATTCCGCTGCCACATTGGTCAAAGGCAATGGCTTCAACCGCCGGGTTTTTTCTGTCGCTTTGATCAGGCCAGTCCTTTATCTCATACGTGCTGCTAGTGAGATTGTTATACTCAGGAAGGAACAACGCCACCAATTTTTGATCTCGTCGCGTGAGAGACAACGTGCTCATTTCTCTATGCTCCCTTCTCCCGCCACGCCTCCATCGTCTTCACAAAATCCTTGAACAGGTAATACGAATCGTGCGGGCCGGGGGAGGCTTCCGGGTGGTACTGCACGCAGAAGATCGGCAGCGACCGATGGCGAAAGCCTTCGAGCGTCTTATCGTTCAAATTCCAGTGCGTCAGTTCGACATCGGCGGCGGGCAGGGAATCCGGGTCCACGGCGAAGCCGTGATTATGGGCTGTGATCTCGACCTTGTTGGTCGTAGCATTCAAAACCGGATGATTGCCGCCGCGGTGCCCGAATTTTAACTTGTAAGTCTTCCCGCCGAACGCCAACCCGAGGACCTGATGTCCCAGGCAGATGCCGAAAATCGGTTTCTTGCCGAAGAGCTTTCGGACGTTGGCCGCCTCGACCTGGAGCGGCGCGGGATCGCCCGGCCCGTTGGAGAGGAAAACACCGTCGGGTTTCAGGCCGAGCACATCCTCGGCCGATGTTAAAGCCGGCACCACCGTGACTTTGCATCCTTCCGAGACCAGGCGGCGCAGGATATTCTGCTTGATCCCATAATCGTAGGCCACCACGTGCAGCGAAGGCTCAGGACGCTCCTCCTCTATGGGACTGGGACCGAGCGAAATAGCCGGCGCGTCCCACACGTAGCGCTGCTTGGTCGAAACGCCCTCGGCCAGGTCGCGCCCGGCCATGGTCGGAATCGTCCGCGCCTTGGCGACCAGCTTCTCCGCATCGGTTTCGATGCTGGAGATCACGCCGCGCATGACGCCGCAGTTTCGCAGGTGGCGCACGACGGCGCGCGTGTCCAGCCCTTCGATGGCGGGGATGCGGTAGCGTTCGAGGAACTGCCCGCCGTGTTCCCGGCTCCGCCAGTTGCTCGCCAGCACGCTGAACTCCCGCACAACCAGCCCCTCGATATACGGGCGGGTCGCTTCGTTGTCGTCGGGATTGGTCCCGTAGTTGCCGATCTGCGGGTGGGTGAGAATGACGATCTGACCCGCGTAGGACGGGTCGGTGAAGATTTCCTGGTAGCCGGTAATGGAGGTGTTGAAGACGACTTCGCCGTAACACTCTCCCTCGGCGCCGCAACTCGTCCCGGCGTAAACCTTACCGTCCTCCAAGGCTAACAGAGCTTGCACGCGGTCCCCCTAGGGCCGTTCCAACTTCTGGGGATTAAGAGGCGCTAACCATTTCGTGAGCCTCTGGCGGAGGTAGCGTTTCCCCTTCCCCGTCTTGAGATACCGTTCCCTTCGGAAGGCATCCGCCTGATTCAAGCAGGCTTCGTAGTAAACCAATTCCAAGGGAGCTCGGTTTTGCGTGGAACGAACTCGACCTTGAATGTGATCTCGGACCCTTGCCCTCAAATCCGATGTCGCCCCAGTGTACCACTCACCGTCTCGGGCGCTGCGTAAGACATAGGTGTAGAACATAGTCGAAATAAGTTGGAACGGCCCTAGTGTCCGGAAAAAAGTGGGAGAAAAAAGTCCGTGAACCGGAGGCGGATCACGGAGAATCGGTTCACGGCAGGAATCCGAGCCGGTCCACGGGCCAGTAGACAAAAACCGCTTTGCCATAGATATACTTCTGCGCCACCGTACCCCACACCCGGCTGTCGTTGGACGAATTCCGCCGGTCGCCGAGCACATAGAATTCACCGGAGGGAACCAGCATCGGGGGGTGGCTCTGCTGATCCCGGTATTCCGGGACGATATACGGTTCCCGGAGCTTCTGCCCGTTGATCCAGACTTCCCCATCCACCATGCGCACCGTCTCGCCCGGCAGCCCGATCACACGCTTGATATAGGATTTGGCCGGGTCCAGGGGGTAGCGGAATACAACCACGTCGCCGCGGTGAATCGGCTCCAGTTGATAGACGAACTTATTGATGAAAATCCGTTCTTGATCCACCAGGCGAGGCATCATGCTGGTCCCTTCGACCTTCACCGGCTGGTAGAGGAACACGATGATGACGCCGGCGATGACCAACGAAACGGCCACGTCGCGGAACCAGGACCGCAGATCCGGGATCAGGCTCCCTCCGGCAGTGGGAACTCCTTCCGGCGGGGAGGGTACGTTCTCAGAATCCGCCGCCCACAGTTTCAATTCGCTCATAAACCCCCTTGTCAGATTTTGTACCATACTTCCCCGGTGGTGGGCAACCTGTCCTCGTTTCCGTTGGAAATCCTTGCGTTTGCGGCCTGCTTCCCACAGAATGAAAATGGGTGTGGACTCCGCGGAATTTCCGGTTCACCGAATGAGGCGAACCTTGCAGAACAATCCGGGGGCCGAAGGGTGTTTGCCCACCCTGGCCTGCGTCGTTCGGGGGAAGGGATGATCGTCGGGATCGGCTACTTCTTGTTTTTCCTGGTCGCGTTCCTGACGCTCACCATCCTGCTGATTTGGCCGGTCTTCCCCTATGTCGTGCTGGCGATTCTGCTGGCCTACCTGCTTCATCCCGTCGAGGCGCGGCTCCAGAAAGCCATCCCTTCTGCCGCCGTTCGGGCAGGGCTGCTGACTCTGTTTGTGACGATCGCCGTGGCGCTGCCGCTGGTCTATGCGGTGCAACGGATCACACGAGAAATCGCGTCCGGGATGTATGTAGGCCGCATCCGGCAGTTGCTGGACAGCGCCAAGGGATGGCTGGTCGGACATAATGCCGCAGCAGTGGCGGACTGGATGTCGGAGGGTCTGGAGCAGAGCCGCGATTTTCTGCTGGCTTCGATCCCCAACTTGTTCGGCTCCGTCTTCAATATGGCGCTGGGAATTTTTGTGTGCCTGTTCGTCTTCTACTACTTTATCAAAGAAGGCGCCGGCATTTGGAAAGCGTTTCTGGAGGCCCTTCCGCTGCCTACCCTTTTGAAATCGCAACTCACCCAGGAGGTCGGCGGCATTCTGCGGGCGATTTTCTTCGGGCAGCTTCTGACCGCCTTGGCGCAGGGCCTGCTGGCGGGCCTCGGCTACGTGATCTTTGAGGTCCCCCAGCCGTTTCTGTGGATGTCGGCCACGATGCTGGTGGCGTTTTTCCCGGTGTTCGGCACCCCGCTGGTCTGGGGACCGGCGGCCCTGCTGAAGCTGATGGCCGGCCAGACCTGGCAGGGAGTGGGCCTGGCCATTTACGGATTCGTGCTGGTCATGAACATTGATAATTTTCTGCGCCCCCGTTTGATCGCCTTCCACACGCAGGTTCATCCCGTGGTGATCCTGATCGGCATCATCGGCGGCACGAAGGTGTTTGGGTTCATCGGATTCCTGGTGGGCCCGGTGATTTTCGCCATCTTCTTACAGTTGTTGCGGTTCTTTGTAGAATACCAACCGGTCGAGACCGAGACTCCTGCCCCGACCGTGCGGGTTTGAACTTCCGCGCCGTCGTCCCCCGTCCCTCGCAATTCTCCCGGCGTGGACCAGCCCCGCGGCACGGCCTTCCTCGGGCCTGGCGTGCCCTTGTGCAAACGGTTTTCCGAACGGTAAGATAGAAAGACTCAATCGAAAGGGCGGAGGTAGGAATGGCAACGGAAGAATTAAAGCGGCAGGTCGTCAATTTTGGTTTCTTCAAAGTGGACCCGGCGTGGCGCCGGCTTCCGGCGAAGGACCGCGAGCGCGGCAAGGTGCAGTTCTGCCAGGTGGCCACCGAGTGGGGCCACTCGGGGCGCATGAACGTGCTTTCCTACACCACGGTGGGGATGCGCGCGGACACCGACTTCATGCTGTGGAGGATTTGCTATAGCCTGGACGAAATCCAGGAGATGACCACGGCCCTGCTCAACACCGAACTCGGCCAGTATCTGACCATGCCCTACTCCCTGCTGGCGATGACCAAGCGCTCGACCTACGTCATCGAGCACCAGCACGAAGGCCAGGCGGACTCGCGCGGTCAGCTTCGTCCCGGCCAGCACAAGTATCTGTTCGTCTATCCCTTCGTCAAGACGCGCGACTGGTACCGCATGTCGCTTCCTGCGCGCCAGGGTTCCATGAACGAGCACATCGCCATCGGCCACAAGTATCCCCAGATCAAGCTCAACACCACGTACTCCTTCGGCCTCGACGACCAGGAATTTGTCGTGGCGTTTGAGGGCGACCAGCCGGAGGATTTCGTGGACCTGGTGATGGAGCTGCGCGAGGCCGACACCAGCCGCTACACGGCCCGCGACACGCCGATCTTCACCTGCATCCTCAAGGACGTGAAAGCCACTCTCGATACGCTCGGCTAATTCGGTTCTCTCGGTTTTCTCGGTTCTCTCGGAAGATTCGGTCTATTCGGAAGTCGCGGTTCCCTCGGAATTCTCGGGATCCTCGGAATTCTCGGAATGATTCGGTTGACTTTCTTCCCTCGGTTAAGGAAGGAGTAAATGTGAAACGGACTGCGACGGCGGCGCGTCCCCCGGCACGTTCAAAGCCGGCGCCAAGAAACTCCCCGCGCGGCCAGGACCCCGCCCGCGTCCGGGAGATTGTGAAGCGTCTCGAGAGAACTTACCCGGGCGCAAAGTGCGCGCTCCATCACTCGAACCCGTTTCAGCTTTTGGTAGCCACCATCCTTTCGGCGCAATGCACCGACGAGCGGGTCAACAAAGTTACTCCCGCCCTGTTTCAAAAATTCCCCACGCCGCGCGACTTCGCCACGTTGCAACAGGAAGTGCTCGAAGCGGAAATCCGCTCCACCGGTTTTTTCCGCAACAAGTCGAAGTCCATCATCGGCGCCGCGCGCACGATCGTCCAAGACTTCGGCGGGCGCGTGCCGGAGACCATGGACGAACTGCTCACGCTCCCCGGCGTCGCGCGCAAGACCGCCAACGTGGTTCTGGGGACGGCCTACGGCAAGGCCACCGGCGTCGTCGTGGACACCCACGTCCATCGCATCGCGCAGCGCCTCGACCTCTCGCGCGAGAAGACGCCGGAGAAGATCGAGCAAGACCTGATGCGAATCATCCCGCAGAACCAGTGGATCAACTTCGCCCACCAACTGATCTTCCACGGCCGCCGCTGCTGCACGGCCCGCAAGCCCAACTGCCCCGCCTGCTCGCTCGAAGCCCTCTGCTACTCGAAGGACAAAACCGTCTGATCCGAGCCGCGACCGTGAGGGAGCGGGCATTTGTAACGGAGCCGCGACCGCAAGGGAGCGGTGGTTCTCTCCCCTCCAAACGGCAAACCCCCGCTTGCTGGCGTGCGCGGCTCGCATGGGCGCGTCTTTCAGTTGCGGCGGAGGGGACGAAGGGATATGATTCTCCGTCAGCAAGCTTGGAATTTGAGTTGCCGCTGAGGTCGAAGATGCACCCGGGAGAACCAGTGCGTTCAGTGTACGACGTTTTCCTAAGCTATTCCCATGACGATGCTGAATGGGTTGAGAATCTTGCCCGGCGACTAACTGACCAGCACTCGGTGAAGGTATGGCTTGATAGGTGGTCCTTAACTCCGGGCAAGAGCTGGCAGCAGGAAATGGCAAAAGGTCTGAACGAAGCAGGGACTTGCGCAGTGTGTATAGGTATGAAAACCCCAATAGGGTGGTTTCGGGAGGAAATTGAGCGGGCCTTGGATCTCCAAACGAGAAATCCCGAGTTTCGCGTGATTCCCGTCCTACTTCCCGAAGCGTCCGCGGACGTTGTTCCCGAATTTGTGTCACTCAGAACTTGGGCCGACTTTCGTACAGGTCAAGACCAGGGATACGCCATTCACGTTCTCGTCCAGGGCATCCGAGGCGAGCCAATCGGTCGCTGGCCGGCTGCTGCAGCACCAGGAGGTGGCAAAACACTCAGCGATTACGAGCGCAAGCTAACGGAGCTTCACAGAATGAAACCGCTGGGCGTTCATGAAGAGGTCGTGATCGAGTTCGAGCGGAAAATTCTAAACCGGTGGTTTGAGGATAAGAGGTAGGAAAGCAATGTCTTCGGCAAGAGAACACAAAGTATTCCTCAGCTACTCCTCTAATGACAGGTTAGAGGCACGTAAGCTTTACAATGTGCTGCAAAGTGCGGGGATGAATGTATGGCTTGACGAAGCTGTTCTCGTGCCCGGTGCCGATTGGCGGTCCAGCGTTGCGGAGATGATCGCCAAAGTTGATACCTTTCTGCTTCTGGTAGGCAAGGAAAGCGTTAGCACATGGCAGCAAATGGAGACACGTGCCGCGCTCGATAGAGCAGTTCGTGACCCGAAGCTCCGAATCGTGCCGGTACTCTTGCCCGGCAGTGATATTCGCAGCCTTCCATCGGCCGTCCAACAATATCAGACGGTGGACCTCAGAAAGGTTATCGAGCCAACTAGCCAATTCAATCGTCTAGCTGCAACGCTCGCAACGGACCCTGAGACAGGCGAGACGGTAAACGACGAGGAGGTGGGTGACCGACTCCGGCTGTCAGGCGACTCAAGGGCCGCCCTTCCCTATTACGAAAGGGCACTTTCTGTGGCCATTGCTCGGTTCGGAGAGGCGCACCCAGCAGTAGCCGCGTTACGTAGGAAGATGGGCGCTTTATGCTTGGAACTGGGGGACCTCCGACTGGCACAGACTCAGTTCGAGTCAGCCCTGACGATTGACGAAGCAGCCTACGGCCCCGATCATCCGAACGTAGGAGCGAGCCTAAACGACCTGGCGACACTGTACGAAGGTCAGGGCAATTACGCCGAAGCCGAACCTCTCTATCGGCGCTCTCTGGCGATCCGGGAGAAGGCGCTGGGGCCGGAGCATCCCGATGTGGCGGCGAGCCTGAACAATCTGGCGGCGCTCTACGATTCGCAAGGGCGGTACGGGGAGGCGGAGCCATTGTACCAGCGGGCGCTGGCGATCAGGGAGAAGGCGCTGGAGCCGGAGCATCCCGATGTGGCGGCGAGCCTGAACAATCTGGCGGTGCTCTACAAATCGCAAGGACGTTACAAGGAGGCGGAACCGTTGCACCAGCGGGCGCTGGCGATACTGGAGAAGGCGCTGGGGCCGGAGCATCCCGATGTGGCGGCGAGCCTGAACAACCTGGCGTCACTTTACCACTCTCAAGGACGATACGGGGAAGCGGAGCCGTTGTACCAGCGGGCGCTGGCGATCGGGGAGAAGGCGCTGGGGCCGGAGCATCCCGATGTGGCGGCGGGCCTGAACAATCTGGCGGAGCTATATCGTTCGCAGGCGCGATACGGGGAGGCGGAGCCGTTTTTAAGGCGGGCGCTGGCGATCAAGGAGAAGGCGCTGGGGCCGGAGCATCCCAATGTGGCGACGAGCCTGAACAGTCTGGCGGGACTCTACACATCGCAAGGGCGGTACGGAGAGGCGGAGCCGTTGTATCGGCGGGCGCTGGCGATTGCGGAGAAGGCCCTGG
>MEKR01000141.1:430-5884 GCA_001767035.1 Acidobacteria bacterium RIFCSPLOWO2_02_FULL_61_28 | reverse complement strand
GCGCTGGCGATTGCGGAGAAGGCCCTGGGGCCGGAGCATCCCAATGTGGCCGCGAGCCTGAACAATCTGGCGGCGCTCTACAAAACGCAAGGACAGTACGGGGAGGCGGAGCCTTTGTATCGGCAGGCGTTGGCCATCGTGGAGAAAGCGCTGGGGCCGGAGCATCCGAATGTGGCCCTTGCTCTGAGCAACTACGCTGCCCTGCTTCGGGCTACGGGTCGAGAGGCCGAGGCGAAGGCAATGGAAGCTCGGGCGAAGGCGATCCGGGGTAAATACAGTGATAAGTGATGAGTGACGAGTAATCCGAGCCGCGACCGCAAGGGAGCGGTGGTTCGTCAACGGCTCGTACCAAAACCCAAACCACCGCTTGCTGACGCGCGCGGCTCTGATTCGGGAGTGGCTCGGATGACCGCTCGCTTACCCTTCGGCTTCGCTCCGGGCAGGCGGTCGCGGCTCGGAAAAAGCTATCGAGGTTCGCTGGAGTTGCTGCGGCGCAGCGCGGGGCGATCTGGCGGGGCCACTTCTTCCATCAAGGGGATTGCGACCGGGCGGTTCAGTTCCAGGACAATCTCGCTGCCGGCGGGCAGGTCGGCGTCTTTGCCGCGCTTGAAGACCTGGCGCAGCACCGCGATCGCGCCGACCGCGCCTGCGCCGATCAAGGCGCCTTTGCCGCCGCCGACCATCGTGCCGATCCCCGCGCCCATGACGGCTCCTCCGGCGGTCTGCTTCACGTCCATGCCTTCCTTGCCGGAGCGGCTGACGGTCCCCTCTTTGGAGTCCACTTCGATATCGTCACCCGTCTGCGCGTCCGTGAGCGTGGCGGCGAGCGAGAAGTCCCGGCCATCGGGGAGAAGAATCTTTTCGGGGCGCAATTGCATCTCGGCCTTGCCCTTGACCCGTCCCGGAGCTTGCAGGCTGGCGAGCGTGCCTTCGATCACGGTCCCGACCGGGAGGGCTTCCCGCTCGTTCACGAACATCGGAATCACCAGGCGGGCGCGGAACGAATCACCTGCTTTGCTCCCCTTGGTCGTGAGCGTGGTCTCCATGACCACATGAAGCTGCGCGCCGGCGGGCAACGTGACCGACTCGGCCCGCGCCGGGACGCTCGCGCTCCAGCTTACAAAAAGACTCAGCAACGCCCAGGATAATTTTTTCATCCGCTCCCCCCTGCCGGGTGATCCGCCGGGGTCACCACCGGATTGCTTCCCGGAAAGACCTCGCTTGCGTACAGTCTACCATGACGCCGGAGGGAATGCTCCGGGTTGCTTGGGCGGAATTATTTTTCTTCCGAGAGAACCGAGGCCGTCGAGCCAGGAGATTTGACGAACAGGATGACCAGGCGGCTGTCGGCTGCCGCCGTGATGCCGTGACTGGTCTGGGCCGGGACATGGATCAGGCTTCGTCGTATTTGCCCCTGGACTCGCTGCGGGCGGAGTTTCATAATAGGCAGGGCGGGTTTGCGGGGATCGGCTGGTAACCGCATTTCTATTTCTTACAACGGAAGGCAGAAAACCATGAAAATCACACCAGGGAAGTTGCAACGCATGAACCGGCTGGCCGGAGCGAACGGGGTGATCGCGGCGGCGGCGATGGATCAGCGGGGGTCGCTCCAGAAGTCCATTGCCAAGGAACGCGGCGTGGCGCCGGACGCGGTGTCGCCGGAGATGATGGCGGAGTTCAAGACGGCGGTGACGCGGGTCCTCACGCCGCACGCCAGCGCCATCCTGCTCGATCCGGAATTTGGGCTGGAGGCAATGAAGGCGAGGGCGCCCAAGGCCGGGGTGCTGCTCGCCTACGAGCAGACCGGGTACGATCAAACCCAGCCGGGGCGCATCCCCAGCCTGATCCCTTATTGGACGGCCAAGAAAACGATTGCGGCGGGGGCCGACGCCGTCAAACTGCTCCTCTACTACAGCCCCTTCGAGCCGAAATCGGTCCGCGAGATCAAGCACGCCTTCGTGTCCCGGATCGGAGTCGAGTGCGAGCATTACGAGATTCCTTTTTTTCTGGAATTTGTCGGCTACGATCCGGCGGGCGGCGACGAGAGCGGCGTCGAGTACGCCAGGAAGAAGCCGGAAATCGTCAACGGAAGTGTGGAGGAATTTACCAAGCCCGAATACTGTGTGGACGTGCTGAAGATTGAAATCCCGGTAAACATGCAGTACGTGGAAGGCGCGCGCTGCAACAAGTCGGGTCAGGCCGCCTACAGCAGGAAAGAAGCGACGGCGCACTATCTCCGCACGGCCGAGGTTGCCAAGAAGCCGTTCATCTATCTGAGCGCCGGGGTCAGCGACGCACAGTTCCGCGAGAGTCTGGAGCTGGCCGTGGAGGCCGGAGTGAACTTCGCCGGGGTGCTCTGCGGGCGCGCCACCTGGAAGGACGGCATCCCCGTCTATGGCAAGCAAGGTCTCCAGGCCTTTGAAGCCTGGTTGCTCGATCGCGGCGTCAAGAATATTCAAGCATTGAACGAAGTCCTGAAGGGGGCCAAGCCGTGGTACGCCAAGTACGGCGGCCTCAGTCAGATTCAGGAAGTGGACAAAGCCGGCAACCCGGTGGCGGCGGCAGCCCGCGCCTAGCGGTTGTTGAACAACTTCGTGTGGCGTCATTCTGAATCCCGCCGGGGTGCGGCGGGCTGAAGAATCTGCTCTTGTTTTCAACCTGGCGACTTCAAGCAGATTCTTCTCCCGCTTCGCGGGATCAGAATGACGCCATCAAAGCAGTTTTGCAGCAAACTCCTAGACAAGCGCGGCATTCGGGACTCGTCCCGAACTTTCCACGGAGCGCAACGAATGGCCGAGGCGACCCGGCCCATCCTGATTGTCGGCGGCGGCATCGGCGGACTGGCTACGGCTCTGGCGCTGGCGACGAAGGGGTATCGTTCCCATGTGCTGGAGCAGGCCGCCGAATTCAAAGAAATCGGCGCCGGAATCCAGCTCGGCCCGAACGTCTTCAAGATGTTTTCCATCCTGGGCATGGGCCTGGGCATGGGATTGGCGGAAAACATCCGCCGGCTTGCCACCTTTCCAGAGAGTCTCATCATGATGGATTGCGTCACAGGGGAGGTCGTGGCCCGAATCCCGCTGGGCCAGGAGTTCCTCGCCCGCTTCCAGTTCCCCTACGCGCTCATCCATCGCGCGGATTTGTTGAATGTCCTCCTGGAAGCATGTCAACAGTGTGACCGGATCACATTGGAGACATCGCGCCAGGTCACGGCCATGACAGACCACGGCGATCACGTTACGGTTACAACCAAGGAAGGCCCCACCCACGATGGCGCGGCCCTGATCGGTGCGGACGGCCTCTGGTCCACCATCCGCTCGCTCTTGCTCCACGACGACAAGCCGAGGGTCTCCGGCCACATTGCCTATCGCGCGGTCCTGCCGACGGCAGAGGTCCCGGAGCGGCTGCGGTGGCAGACGATGGCGTTCTGGGCGGGAGAGAAGACGCATCTGGTTATTTATCCCATTCGCGGCGGGGAACTCACCAACCTGGTCGCGGTCTTCCACAGCAAGCGGTACGAGGAAGGCTGGGACAGCTTCGGCGACCCGGCTGAACTCCACGAGCGATTCGCGGGCACCTGCGAAGAGGTCAGGACCATGCTCTCGAAAATCGAGTCCTGGCGCATGTGGGTGCTCTGCGACCGGGAGCCGGTGAAGTGCTGGACGCGCGGGCGGGTGGCGCTGCTCGGGGACGCGGCGCACCCCATGCTGCAATACCTCGCGCAGGGAGCCTGCATGGCTGTCGAAGACGCCGTGTGCCTGGCAAACCAGTTGGAGCAGGCGGGCGGCGACTTCGAGCGCGCTTTCCAGGCCTATAATCAGATGCGCTATCTGCGGACGGCCCGCGCGCAACTGACGGCCCGTTTGTACGGCGAGGTGTATCATGCCTCGGGTGTGGCGCGAGAGGTCCGCAACCAGGTGCTCTCGCAGCGGACCCCGCAACAGGCCTACGACGGCCTCGCCTGGATCTATGACGGAATTGAGGGGACGCCGCCGAGATCATCGTAGTGGTAGCCACGGCATGTTCTCCATGCCGTGGGCACGTTTCTGGTTCCTTCGGAAAAAACCCACGGCACGAAAACCGTGCCGTGGCTACCGCTGGATCTATGAAGGCATCTGAGGCAGCGCAGCAGGCCGGTGTGTGTCGGTGAAGAATGAGAATCCGAAGTAGGGGAGCACGAACGCAATCCCGAACAAGGAGCAAGGCATCATGAGCCCGGAATCAAAGGTTTCTTCCCCGTCTGGCGCAGTCGCATCGCTCAGCGAGCGCGAGCAGTTTTCTGCGGAGCTGGAACGTTTCGAGATGAAGCCGCTCTGGCTCATCTACCGCGACGTACTTACCAAGCAACCCCGCGCGCGGGAGGTTCCCTTCCTCTGGTCCTGGAACGTCGTCCGGCCCTTGCTGCTCCGCGCCGGGGGACTCATCACGGCGGCGGAAGCGGAACGGCGGGTGCTGATGTTTCTGAATCCAGGCAACCCGGCCCAGATCGGCGCCACGGCCACCCTCTACGCCGCCGCGCAGTTGATCCTGCCGGGCGAGACGGCGCGCGCTCACCGGCACTCGCCCGCCGCGTTGCGCTTCGTCATCGAAGGCGAGGGGGCCTACACCTGCGTCGAAGGCGAGAAGATTTTTATGAAGCCCGGCGACCTGGTTCTTACTCCGGCGATGGTGTGGCACGATCACGGCAATGATGGCAACGAGCCGGTCATGTGGCTCGACGGCCTCGACATCCCGCTGACGGCGGCGCTGAATTGCATGTTTCTCGATGAGTTCCCAAGTTTGAGCCAGACGGAGAGCGCGCCGCGCGAGCGGTCGGAGAAGCTCTACGGCCGGGCTTTGTTCCCTTCGGAAACGCTGGCGCCTGCCGCGAAACCGTACTCGCCCGTCTGGGCCTACCGCTGGGCCGAGGCGCGCGAAGCGCTCGCGTGCCTCGCCCAAGGCTCTGCGCCCGACCGCTTTGACGGAACGATCCTGCGGTACGTCAATCCCGCCAACGGCGGCGAAGTGCTGCCGAGCATGGGTTGCCGCTTGCAGTTGCTCCGCAAGGGTGAGCGCATGGCCGCGCACCGCCACACCACGAGCGCCGTCTATCACGTGGCCGAGGGAAGCGGCCATTCCATCCTCGACGGCATCCGGTTCGACTGGCGAAAAGGGGACACCTTCGCCGTGCCCATCTGGCTCTGGCACGAGCACGCCGCCCCGACAGAAGACGCGGTATTGTTCTCTGTGACGGACGAGCCGGTGCTGGCGCCGCTCGGCCTGCTGCGGTCAGAACCGTATCCGGAGAACGGCGGGTTCCAGGCTGTGCGCTCGGTTTTTCAAGGGTCCAGGTAGCCACGGCAAGCGCTTTCCTTGCCGTGGGCTTGTTCTTTTTTTCGGATTTACAAACCCACGGCAAATTGGAACTGCGAATTTGCCGTGGCTACCAGTTACTAGACATGAAACTCGTCACTT
>MEKR01000141.1:0-412 GCA_001767035.1 Acidobacteria bacterium RIFCSPLOWO2_02_FULL_61_28 | reverse complement strand
ACTTACCTTTTTTCCCACCAGCCCCGGCTGGGAGCCATCAGCGGCAACTGGATCGTGGACTTGAGCCGCGCCCATCATGAATGGCTCCCGACCCACCGCAACCTCCCGGCCGGTCGCGGCGAGGGCCACCTCTTGCCGGCTGCGATGGTTCCTTTCCTCGAAGCAGGACACGAGGCGATGGAGGCGGCGCGAAACACCTTGCGGTTTGTCGAAAAGCAGATCGAAGGGGGCGCGACCGAATCCCTGCGCCGCCAGGGCATCGTGGTCCCTCTGGCCGCCATGACGCTGCTCGCGCCGGTCCCGCGCCCGCCCAAGTTGATTGCCGTTTGGGTGAACTACGAAGAGCACGGCGCGGAAGCGGCGGTCCAGGCTCCCAAGAAAGCGCCGCTGTTTTTCACCAAGTTTTCGACCG
>MEKR01000140.1:31109-41090 GCA_001767035.1 Acidobacteria bacterium RIFCSPLOWO2_02_FULL_61_28 | reverse complement strand
CCGGAAGTGATCGAAGCCCACCGGCTGCAAATTCCCGTCATCCCGCGCGGCGAGATGCTCGCCGAGTTGATGCGCTTGAAATACGGCATCGCCATTGCCGGCAGCCACGGCAAGACGACCACCACTTCGATGGTGGCTTCGGTGCTCGCTGCCGCGGGCCTTGACCCCACCATGGTGGTCGGCGGGCGGCTGAACAGCCTGGGCACCAACGCGCGGCTCGGGAAGGGTGATTTCATGGTGGTCGAGTCCGATGAAAGCGACCGATCGTTCCTGCATCTGGCTCCGATCCTCGCCGTCATCACTTCGATTGACCGCGAGCACCTGGATTGCTATGGATCGCTCGAAGAGCTGCGCCATGCCTACGCCGAGTTCGCCAACAAGGTCCCGTTTTACGGCGCCGCCATTGTGTGTCTCGATGACGAAAACGTCCGCGCGATTGTGCCGCAGCTCCGGCGGCGCATCGTCTCCTACGGAATGGAGCCGGGCGCGGACGTGATCGCGGAGAGTGTCGAATGCGGGCATTTCCAGTCTCGCTTCCATTTGCGATACCGCGAGGAGGACTTGGGCGGCTTCGAGCTGCGCGTGCCCGGAAAGCACAATGTGTTGAACGCCACTGCGGCTGCGGCGGTCTGCCTGGAACTCAAGATCGAGGTCGAAACCATCCGCGCGGCCCTGGCGGAGTTCGCCGGCGTGGAGCGCCGCTTCCAGGTGCGCGGCATGGTCGGGGGCGTAACGGTCGTGGATGATTACGGGCATCACCCGACGGAGATTCGCGCCACACTGGCGGCGGCGCGCGATTGCGGCTATGCCCGCGTGCTGGCCGTCTTCCAGCCGCATCGCTACACGCGAACAGCGCTGCTGCTCGATGACTTTGGGCCGTGTTTTGACGCCGCCGATGCAGTGTTCGTCCTGGACATCTATCCCGCCGGGGAGCCGCCAATCGAAGGGATTTCCTCCGCGACATTGGTCGAGCGGATGCGCGCGGGCGCGCGCGGAACTGTGGAGTATCAATCTCGCGTCGAAGACGTTTTGCAGAAGCTCCTGGGGCAGGTGCAGCCCGGCGATCTGGTCTTGACGCTCGGCGCGGGCAACGTCTGGCAGGTGGGGGAACGGTTTCTGGAATTGCTCCGAGAACGGAGCACAAGAGTCCAGGCGGTGTCATCCCGAGCGTAGCGGGGGACGTGCAAGGCCAGGATGCCCCTAGCTCCGGAGGAGCGGCAGATTCTAGCCCAGGACGTGAGTCCTGGGAACGAGAGTCGGAAAGTAGCCAAGCCCCGGTAGGGGCGACAGACAGCTACCGCAGCGAGCAAGGGAGAATGATCCTCAGCGATCCACAATTCGTCGCGCAGATCGAAACATGGGGCGCGCGCTTTGCGCCGGAGCAGCCGTTGCGCGAACACACGTCGCTCGGCGTCGGCGGCCCGGCGGACTTGATTGTCATCCAACGCCTGGAGGCGCTCGAACCGGTCACCGAAGGGCTGCGCCAGCGCGGCATCGCGTGGGGGCTGCTCGGCGGCGGAACCAACGTGCTGGCCGCCGATGAGCCGCATCAGAAAGTCTATCTGCGCCTGGCCCCGAATTCGCACGACATCGAGTTTCGCGGCAACACGGTCCGCGTGCCCGCCGCCGCTGAACTCGGCCGCTCGGTGATGGAATGCGCCAAGCGGAACCTCGGCGGCATGGAAGGACTGGTGGGCGTGCCGGGCTCCGTCGGCGGCGCGTTGCGGATGAACGCCGGCGCGTACGGGACTGAGATCGGTCCCCTGGTCCGCTCGATCACCGTCTTTCGCGGCTCGACGGGCCGGCGCGAGGAATTGGTCCCGCAGGGCGGGGTCAGCTTCCAGTACCGGAAATCGAGCTTTGCGTCCGACGACATCATGCTGGGTGTCACGCTCGAACTGAAAGAAAGGCCGTTCCGTGAAATTCTCGATCACGTGAAGCTGCTCAATCAACGGCGGCGCGGCTCGCAGCCGCTCAAGGAAAAGAGCGCCGGGTGCATCTTCAAGAACCCCCCCGGCCTCTCGACCGGCAAGTTGATTGATGAACTGGGGATGAAGGGAACAGGCGTCGGCGGCGCGGTCGTCAGCGAGCGACACGCCAACTTCCTGGTGAACCGCCATAGCGCCACGGCGTCCGACTTCTTTCGTCTGATGGACCTCATCCGCGAGCGCGTCCTGCGCGCCTACGGAGTGGAACTCGAGGAAGAAGTCATCGTCTGGAAGAATTGATTGCCGCCCCGGCGCCAGGCTCGGGCGGATAGGACCTATCGTCGGGAACAGGAGCAGATCCGCTGATGAGGGCCGGGTGGGAAGAGTTGCGAGGAGACCAGGGAGCCGGGACGTCTTCCTCCCGTCGGGCAGCAGGGAGAAGCGGTTCGCGGCGCCGTTTGGCGCTGCGGTGGCGGACAATTGTATTTGCGATTCTGGCGCTCGGCGGGCTGGGCGGCGTGGGCTGGGGGACGGCCCGGTTTCTTCTGGACGACCCGCGCTTCTATCTTGCCACGGTGGAGTTGCACGGCAGAAGCTTTGCGCCGGCCAGCCAGGTCGAAGACAGGTTTGTTTCCGACCGCGGCCGCAGCCTCCTGCGGGTTCCGCTCGAGGAGCGTCGCCGGGCGGTCGAGCAGATTCCCTGGGTGCGCTCGGCAACGGTCACGCGCGTGTTTCCCGCCCGGATCGCGGTCACCATTCAGGAGCGAGTCCCGGTCGCGTTTCTGTGGACGGACGACGGCATCGCGTTGATAGACGCAGCGGGCATGGTCCTGGATTTTCCCTCCGATGCGTCCTTTACGTTTCCGGTGGTCCGGGGGATTTCTGCGGGCGAGTCCCCGGCGGACCGGCGCGCGAAGATGGAGTTGTTCACAGCCCTGCTGAACGATTTGGATCGCGGAGACCGCCGCCTGCGGGACGAGATTTCCGAAGTGGATGTGAGCGATCCGCAAGACGCTCGCGCGGTGGTAACGGATTCCTCCGGCGCAATATTGTTGCATCTGGGCCACCAGGAGTTCCTCACGCGGTACTTGCTATACGCCAGCCGCATTGGCGAGTGGAAAAAGAAATTTGCGAATCTCCAATCCATAGACCTGCGATTTGAGGGGCAAGTCGTCATCAACCCGGACCCGCCGCGCACACCGACGGCATCCCGGCCCGTGGCGGGTTCCAGCTCTCGGCCACCATCTCCATGAACCAGGAACGCGATTATCTTGCCGCGCTTGATTTGGGGAGCACGATGACCCGTGCGCTGTTCGCCGAGGTGCTGGATTCGGGCGAGGAGGACCCCCAGGTGCGTTTCCTGGGCTTCGGAGAGAGCGAATCGCTGGGTTGGCGCAAGGGTGTTGTCGCCGACCTCGATGCGGTCGCCGGCTCGGTCAAGAAAGCGCTCGAGCAGGCCGAAGCGGCGGCCGGCGTCTCGATCGAGTCCGCCGTGGTGGGCATTGGGGGACCGCACATCCAGGGGATTTCCAGTCGCGCGGGCCTGCCGCTGGCAGCCCGGCCTCGTGAGGTCACCCGCGACGATGTGCGCCGCGTCATGGAGTCCGCCCGCAGCGTCCCGCTCCCAAAAGGCCGGGAGATTTTGCACATGCTTCCCCAGGAATTTGCTCTGGACTCGCAGTCCGGCGTCCGCGATCCCATCGGGATGCAGGCGGGTTCCCTGGCGGTCAAAGTACACCTCATCACCGGTTCCCAGGCGGCGTCGCAAAGCGTCGTCGCGGCGGTGAATCGGGCCGGCGTCGTCGTCGAGACGGTGGTCGCCGAAGCCTTTGCGGTCGGCGAGGCCGTGCTGACTCCCGAGGAGCGCGAACTGGGCGTGTTGGTGGTCGTCTTGGGCGGCGGCAGCGCGGAGCTGGCGGCCTATTATCAAGGTGGCCTGCGGATGTCTTCCGGGATCGCGATTGGCGGCGACCATTTCACCAGCGACGTGGCGATTGGTCTCCACACGCCCTCTCCGGAAGCCGAAATCATCAAGAAGATGTTCGGCTCGGTGTATTCCGGCTGGAGCCATGATGGCGCCTCCTTTGAGGTCCCCGGCCTGGCGAACCGGCCGTCTCGGATGGTTCCCCGGCGCGATCTGCTCGAAATCCTGGAACCGCGCGCCCAGGAGCTGCTGGCGATGGCCATCGAGGAACTACGCCAAGCTGATCTGGAGCCGCGTCTGGGAGCCGGAGTGATCTTCGCGGGCGGGGGAGCCCGTTTGCATGGACTGTGTGATTTGGCCGAAAACGTCTTTTCGGGCCCCGCGCGCCTTGGCTTGCCCTCCGACGTTTGGGACGAGGAGGGGGTCCCGGCCATGATTCTCGATTCGCCGCGAAGCTGGGATGGTCCCGAATACACTACCGTAGGCGCGCTGTTGCTCTACGGGCTCCGGCTGCGGCGACTCCGCATGGCCCGGCGGCGAACCCCGGCCAAGCGCTGGAAAAGTCTCCTCGCGGGCAAGGCCCGGGAGGGTGTCCGATAAGAAACAACGTCGTCCTTTCTTCAAAAAGGGGCTGACGCCCGCCTGCCCCATGCCGTATCGTAGCTTCCAGCAGCAGATTTCGCCGGCATAAGGAAGGAAGCATGGCACTCGGAAACATCGTCACAGAGGATGCGGTTCGCTTCACGTTTCTGGAAGAGAATCACAACGGGGCTAGGATCAAAGTCATCGGCGTCGGGGGCGGCGGCTTGAATGCCGTTAACCGCATGATTGAGGAGGGTCTGGAAGGCGTCGAGTTCATCGTGACCAACACGGACCTGCAAGCCTTGCAGCTCTCCCGCGCTCCGGTGAAGATTCAGATCGGGGCCAAGCTCACCCAAGGCCTCGGCGCGGGCTCCAATCCGGAAGTGGGCCGCAAGGCTGCGCTCGAAGACACCGACAAACTGATCGAAGTGCTCGAAGGCGCCGACATGGTCTTCGTGACGGCGGGCCTGGGCGGCGGCACGGGCACGGGCGCGGCGCCGATCGTGGCGAGTCTCGCCAACGAACTCGGCGCGCTGACCGTCGCGGTCGTGACCAAGCCGTTTTCCTTTGAGGGCAAGCGCCGGATGCAGCAGGCCGAGCAGGGCCTGGCGGAGTTGGCCGAGAGCGTGGACACGGTCATCACCATCCCCAACGAGCGCCTCCTCCAACTGGACAAGAACACCGGCTTCTTTCAAGCCTTTGGCTTGGCCGACGATGTTCTGCGGCAGGCCGTGCAGGGCATCAGCGACATTATCGTGATCCCCGGCATCATCAACCGGGACTTCGCCGACGTGAAGACGATCATGCACGGGATGGGCTACGCCGTGATGGGGACCGCGGTGGCGCACGGCCCCAACCGCGCCGTGGAGGCCGCCACGCGCGCCATGGCCAGCCCCCTGCTCGAAGATGCTTTGATCACCGGCGCGCGCGGCATCCTGATCAACATCACCGGCTCGACCGATCTGCTGTTGCAGGAAGTCCACGCGGCCTCGAGCATCATCCAGCAGGCCGCGCATGAGGACGCCAACATCATCTTCGGGGCCGTGCTCGATGAGGCGATGAAGGACCAGGTGAAGATCACCGTCATTGCGACCGGCTACAAGCCGGAGACCATGAATCACCGGCGCAAGCAAGAACTGGCTGGGGTGGCCGCTCCGCCTTCCTTGAAACCAGTGCCGGCCTGGAATGCCGGACCTGCGCCCGCGGAACGGGCCGATGCCCTGCCCGTGGCGCAACGCGAGGACCTCGACGTCCCCGCTTTCATCCGCCGCCGCAATGAAGGCCAGCGGCTCGAGACGCGCTGAGCGGTTCTCACCCGTCACCGTGTTTCCCCGTCCCTTCGTTCCGCAGAGCGGGACCAGGGCAGGCGCGGCTCAGATTGCTTTTCCCCATTCCCTATTCCCTACTTCCTATTCCCCGCCTTCAGCGCGGCTCAGAATTATCGTGTTGAAAGTCTTGACAGAAGCCGGGAATGCTTCCACAATGATTAGTTTTCTGCGGGGAGTTGGTTCACGGAGCGGGCGGCCTCCGAATTTTTCTTGTAATTAGAAGGCAGGTTCTGGATGGAGATTCACGAGCACGACGTCGTGATTGTCGGCGGCGGCGGGGCGGGCTTGCGGGCAGCGATTGAATTGGGCGAAGCGCACCCCCATCTCCGCGTTGCGGTTGTTTCCAAGGTCTATCCGATGCGCAGCCACACGGTTGCCGCTGAGGGTGGATCGGCCGCCGTGATTAAACCCAACGACAGTCTCGACCACCACGCCTACGACACGGTCTCCGGCTCGGACTGGTTGGGTGACCAGGACGCGATTGAGGCTTTCGTTAAGGAAGCGCCCGGCGAGATGATCCGGATGGACCATTGGGGCTGTCCCTGGAGCCGCGAGCCTGACGGCCACGTCGCGGTGCGTCCATTTGGCGGGATGACCATCGAGCGGACTTGGTACGCGGCGGACAAGAGCGGCTTCCACATGCTCCACACCCTCTTCCAAACCGCGCTCAAGTTCCAGGCCACCAAGTGGTACCACGAATGGTTTGCGACGAAGCTCCTGGTGGACGAGGGGCGGTGTCAGGGAATCACAGCCATAGAGTTGCTGACCGGGCAGGTGCACGCCATTCTCGCCAAAGCCGTCATCCTCTGCACCGGGGGAATGGGCCGGCTCTATCCCTACACCACCAACGGAGCGATCAAGACCGCCGACGGCATGGCCCTGTCCTATCGAGCCGGGGTCGCGCTCAAAGATATGGAGTTCGTGCAGTATCATCCCACCGGGCTGCCCGGTTCCGGCATTCTGATCACCGAAGGGGCGCGCGGCGACGGCGGGATTCTGGTCAATAAGGATGGTTACCGCTACCTCCAGGATTACGGCTTGGGGCCGCCGGACCCGTGGCCGCGTCTGCGCGCCATGGAGCTCGGTCCCCGCGACCGGCTTTCGCAGGCCTTCGTGCATGAAGACGCCAAAGGCCGCACCATTCAAACTCCGTTTGGGACGGCGGTCCACCTGGACCTCCGTCACCTGGGAGAGGCCAAGATCAACAAGAAACTCCCCTTTGTGCGGGAACTGGCGAAGAATTATGCCGGAATTGATCCGGTCCACGATCCGATCCCGGTGCGGCCCGTGGTTCACTACGCCATGGGCGGCATTGATACGGACATCCACGGAGCGACGACCGTGCCCGGCTTGTTTGCGGCGGGCGAGTGCGCCTGCATCAGCCTGAACGGCGCGAACCGGCTCGGCTCGAATTCGCTGACGGAGCTTCTAGTGTTTGGCCGCCGGGCCGCCGCCGCTGCCGCGCGCTTTGCGACGGAGCATCCCAAATTGGCCAAAGAGTTGCTGAAGAAACAGGCAGCGGATGAGGAAGGGCGGATCGCCGCACAATTCATCCGCAAGCAGGGAGGAAAGGAACGGATTGCCACCTTGCGCCGCGAGATGAATCTGGTTATGGAGGAGAGCACGGGCATCTATCGCGACGGAAAGACCTTAGAACCCGCCCTCCCGAAGATCGCCGCACTCAAAGAGCGCTTCCGCAACGTGACGTTGGATGACCGGACGGCCCCCTTCAATACGGAGCTGATCTCAGCCATCGAGCTGGAATTCATGCTCGAAGTGGCGGAGGCCGCGATCCATTCGGCGTTCCAGCGCAAGGAATCGCGCGGTTCCCATCAGCGCACGGACTTCCCGAAGAGGGACGATCAAACGTTTCTCAAACACTCGATGGCGTATCGGACCGATGGAGCGCCCCGCATCGGATACAAGGACGTGGTCATTACGCGCTGGCCACCCGCAGAGCGAGTCTATGGCAAATAAAACATCCCAGCCTACCATTCGTTTGGAAATCTTGCGTTACGACCCCGAGAAGGATTCGGCGCCGCGCTACCAGAGCTACGAAGTCCCGTTTCAGGAAGAGTGGGTGGTTCTGGACGCAATCAACCACATCAAGGATCAGATAGACGGGACGCTGACCCACCGCTGGTCCTGCCGCATGGGGGTTTGCGGAAGTTGCGGCATGATGGTCAACGGCGTCGCGAAGCTGGGTTGCTCGGCCTTTCTCCGGGATTATTATCCCAACCCCATCCGGGTCGAGCCGCTGGCCCATTTCCCCATTATCCGGGACCTGGTGGTGCAACTGGACGGTTTCATGGCGAAGCTCCAGAGCGTCCAGCCCTGGATCATCCGGAAGGAAGAAAAGCCGGTGGAGCAAGGCGAATACCTGCAAAGTCCGGCCCAGCACGCCCGCTACAAGGACTTCAGCATGTGCATCAATTGCCTGCTGTGCTACGCGGCGTGCCCGGTCACCGAGCTGGAGCCGCACTTCCTGGGGCCGGCGGCGATTGCCCTGGCGCAGCGCTACAACCTGGATTCGCGCGACGAAGGGCGCGAGATCCGCCAGGAAACCGTCTCGAGCCACATCGGGATCTGGCAGTGCACCCTGGTGGGGGAATGTTCCGTCGTCTGTCCCAAGCACGTGGACCCGGCCGGGGCGATCCAGCAGGCCAAGCTCGCCAGCACCATGGACTGGTACAAAGAATTACTCTGGCCGTGGGGAGGAAAACGATGAAGCCATATGTGCGGCCCATATCCGCCGGGTGGTGGCTCCACCGCATGCCTTATCTGCGCTTTATGCTGCGGGAGTTTAGCGCCGTGTTCATTGCTGCGTACGTAATCATATTCCTGGTCATGATTCTTCGCATTTCGCAGGGGCAGGCCGCCTACGAGGCGTTTCGGGCGGACCTGCAATCTCCGCTCGCAATTCTATTCCATGTCGTGGCCCTGTTGTTCGCCCTGCTCCACACCATTTCGTGGTTTCAATTGACTCCCAAGGCCATGGCCGTCTGGAAGGGCGAAGAGCGAGTTCCGCCGGCGATGCTGATCATTCCCAATTACGTGGCCTGGGTTGTTCTCTCCGGGGTGGTTGCCTGGATTGTGTTGGGAGGTTGAGCGATGGCGAAATCCAATGAACCGATCTGGTGGTCGTTATTCTCCGCGGGGGGCGTGGTCGCGGCGCTCCTGATTCCGGTCCACATCTTCCTGACGGGCATCGCCGGGCCGCTCGGCTGGCTGCCTCCGGAAGCGTTCGATTATGCTCGGCTTCAGGCCCTGCTCTCTCATCCCATCACCCGCCTTTATTGTTTCGTCCTGATCTCGCTCCCGCTCTTCCATGGGGCGCACCGCATCCGCTTTACGCTCGTGGACCTCGGCATCCGCGGCGTGGACATGCTCCTGGCGGTGGTATGCTACGGAGCCGCCATCGCGGGCACGCTGGTGACGGCCGGAATCCTGTGGAATTTCTAGCTGGGCTTGGGGCAACCCCGGCCCCTCCCCTGGGCGGGGAAAAAGAGCCATCGGTCGCTGGCAGCTAAAAAGGTGGGATAAATCTAAGGAGCCGCGGCCACCGGATAACGAATTTCCGGTTACCCGCGGCGGACGATGCGCGGGGGCGCTTCGCTGGTCTGTTTTTCGGCTGCTCTTTTCGAGACCTGATCCATTCGATACATGGCCCCGAACGTAGCCAACAAGACCAGCCAGCCAATCAGCAATACAAGAGTAAACCCTTCCACTTTGCCTCGCGGGTTCCGTTTGGAGTTGGATTCCCTGGTTCCGCCACTGCCGGGCCTGTAGTCTTCGCCGAAGCCGGCGCCGCACAGACCGGAACAGGGTTCGCAGGGAATCGCAAGCGCCAGTATACAAGACGCGCCTGCTTCGAGGCAATCTTCCAGCCAGCCAGCGATCGCAGCCATTTGAGAATTTGCCGCATTGCTGAACAAGGAAAAGCTGGCCGTGGGTAGGGGCATAACGGCTGGCGAAATGGCGGCGGAGGAGAAAGCAGCCCCGGGCGGTCCAGCGGGGCGCTCTAGCGGTTTCACAGCTAATGTATAGCGCCGTTGCCTCCGATGACGTCATTCTGAGGGCCCCGGCTCGCCGGGGCCCGAAGAATCTGTTTTTTCCCCTGAAGGATGGGAAACTAACCAAGAGCAGATTCTTCGCTGCGCTCAGAATGACGACATCGTAAGCCTATACAGTAATGAGAGAAATGCTCTAATTTTGCTCT
>MEKR01000140.1:1730-31092 GCA_001767035.1 Acidobacteria bacterium RIFCSPLOWO2_02_FULL_61_28 | reverse complement strand
GGGCCGAATCCGGCCCGCTTTCGGATTGAAAAAAAAGGCGTTTAGGTTAACAATGGATTGTTGGGCACAATTCGACCGTGGCGATTGCCTCTGCCGGAAATGGTAAATGTGACTGGCAGATATGGCGGAGTTTTCGTCCAGTCCCCTTACGGAACCATGTCAAGCCAAGAACCGCGCAACATTCGGAAAGAAACGTTACCCAACGGGCTGATTGTCCTCACCGAATCCATGCCGCACGTCCGGTCCATCGCGGTGGGAATCTGGTTGCGGACCGGCTCCCGTCAGGAAAACCCGCAGCGAAACGGGATCACCCACTTCATCGAGCACATGGTCTTCAAGGGGACGCGAAATCGCACCGCGGAGCAGATTGCCCGTTCGATGGATTCGGTCGGGGGGCATCTGGACGCCTTCACTGCCAAGGAATGCGTGAGCTTCAACACCGTGGTCCTGGACCAACACCTGAAGAAAGCCTTCGATGTGCTCAGCGACCTGGTGCTCAATCCTCTGTTCAAGCCCGAGGATGTCACGCGAGAACAAAAAGTGGTGCTGGAAGAAATCAAGTCCGAAGAGGACAATCCCGAGTATCTGCTCCACGAACTCTTCACCCAGGGTTTCTGGAAAGGCCATGCCCTGGGCAAGCCCATTCTGGGGACGCGCAAGACCGTCCAGGCGCTCACGCGGGAGGCCATCCGGGAACAGTTTTCCCGTTTCTATCGGCCGAACAACATGGTCATCGCCGCGGCCGGTCACCTGCGCCATGCGCAGATTCTGGATCTGGTCCAAGAGCGGTTTCACCGCGTGAAGCCGCACACCGATCGGTTTACGGACCCCAGCCCGGTCATTCGGTCTCGCATCACGCTCAAGAACAAGCCGGCTCTCGAGCAAGTCCAACTCTGCCTGGGGGTCCCCTCCTACCCGCTCACCCACGAGCGGCGGTACGCCTGCTACGTCCTGAACACGCTCCTCGGAGGCGGCATGAGTTCGCGGCTCTTTCAAACCATCCGCGAGAAGCAGGGCCTGGCGTACGCCGTCTTCTCCGAATTGACTCCGTACAAGGACACCGGATGCTTGTTGGTCTATGCGGGAACATCGCGGGAATCGGCTCCGCGCGTGGTGTCGAGCATCATCGAGCAATTCCGCGACCTGAAAGAAAACGGGGTCGGCGCCGATGAACTGCAGCGAGCCAAAGACCACCTGAAGGGAAGCTTGATGCTGAGTCTCGAGTCCACGGCCAGCCGCATGTCCAACCTGGCGCGCCAGCAAATGTACTTTGGCCGCTTCCTCTCGCTCGATGAAATGATCGCCAATATTGATGCCGTGACGACCAAGGAGATTGATGCCATCACGAGCGACTTCTTCCAAACCGAGCGGATTTCCTTGACCGTCCTGGGGCGTTTGGACGGGCTGAAGATTGACCGGAAAATGCTGGCGTGCTGATTGAGGGAGATTTTTCCTGACCGGTTTACTGGAAGATATGAATTGCTGTTTTTTTCCTGGCTTCTGGCTTCTGACTCCTGAATTCTCTAGTTGAGGAGGGTCCATTAGCGTCCGAGTGGCGGTCCTGGGAAGCGGCAGCTCCGGCAATTCGACCTTCCTGGCAACGGAGCGAGTCCGGCTCTTGATTGATGCCGGTCTCAGCCGGAAGGAGACGCTCCGGCGGCTGGCTGTGATTGGCGAGCGACTGGAATCGCTCGACGCCATCTTGGTTACCCACGAGCATTCCGACCACATCAACGGTCTGGCTCGTCTGGCGACCGAGCGGCGGATTCCCGTTTTCCTCTCCCCTCTGACCCTGGCCGCGCTGCCCCCGCAGATCAAGTTGCCCGCCGTGGAACCGTTCCAGCCGGGGCGTCTCTTTGCAATCGGGGACATCACCGTCGAGCCGTTCACCATCCCCCACGACGCCGTGGACCCGGTGGCGTTCCGATTCACGGCGGAAGGCGTCCGCATCGCCATCGTAACCGACTTGGGCTATATGCCGCAGAACGTCAGGCATTACCTCGCGGGCTGCCACGGCTTGATTCTCGAATCCAATCACGATTTGGAAATGCTGCGCAATGGGCCGTACCCGTGGTACGTCAAGCAGCGCGTCATGGGCCGCGACGGACATCTCTCGAACAAGGCGCTCGGCGACTTCCTGCGCGAGGAATTTGACCGCGAGGCCCGCGTGCTCGTGCTCGCGCATCTGAGCCAGCAGAACAATCACCCGGAAATCGCGCGGATGGCAGCCGCCGCGGCTCTTGAAGCGCAGTCGGCCCGCGAGACGAAGCTTGCCGTCAGCTCCCAGTATGAGCCGACCCAAGTATTTTGGTTTTGAGGACTCGCCTTGATCCCTCGCTACACACGCCCCGAGATGGGCGCCATCTGGAACGAAGAAAATAAATTCACCAAGTGGCTGGAAGTCGAGATTGTTGCCGCGGAGGTGCTGGCCGAGCGCGGCGAAATCCCCGCCGAGGCGGCTCGCGCGATCCGGCAACATGCGCGCTTTGACGCGAAGCGCATCGCCGAGATCGAGGCCGAGGTCAAGCATGACGTGGTGGCCTTTACGACGGCGGTCGCGGAGAACCTCGGCCCGGAGTCGCGCTACCTGCATTTCGGCCTCACGTCGAACGACGTGGTGGACACCGCGCAGGCCCTGCTCGTCCGCGACGCTTCGCGGCTCATTTTGGACGGCCAGCGACGCTTGGGCGAAGTCCTCCTCCGCCGCGCTTACGAGTTCAAAGACACGGTGATGGTCGGGCGCACGCACGGCGTCCACGCCGAGCCGATTACCTTTGGCCTGAAGCTCGCCAACTGGTATTCGGAGAACTGCCGCAACATCGCCCGCATGGAGCGCGCCGCCGAAGAAATGAACGTCGGAAAAATCTCCGGCGCCGTCGGGACGTTCGCCCACGTGGGGCCGAAAGTCGAGGAAGCGATTTGCGCGAAGCTCGGTCTCCAACCGGCGGCGATTTCGAGCCAAGTCATCCAGCGCGACCGCCACGCCTATTACCTCTCGACGCTGGCCGTCATCGCGGCGTCGCTTGAAAAGATCGCTCTCGAAATTCGTTCCCTTCAGCGCACCGAAGTCCGCGAGGCGGAGGAGTATTTCAGCGCCGGGCAAAAAGGCTCCTCCGCGATGCCGCACAAGCGCAACCCGGTTGGCTGCGAGCAGATTTGCGGCTTGGCGCGCGTGGTGCGCTCGAACGCCCAGGCCGCGCTTGAAAATGTGGCCCTCTGGCACGAGCGTGACATTTCGCATTCTTCCGTCGAGCGCGTCATCCTGCCCGACAGCACGATCCTGACCGACTATCTCCTGGACCGCACGCGCCGCACGATTGACAAGCTCCTCGTCTATCCCGAGCGGATGCGCTCGAACCTGGAAATGACGCGGGGGCTGATCTTCTCCGGCCAGTTGCTGCTCGACCTCGCCGCCAAAGGCGTGCTGCGGGAAGAAGCCTACCAGTGGGTGCAACGCAACGCCATGCGCGCCTGGGAAAAGGGTGAGGATTTTCGCCAGCTCGTCGAAGCCGACCCCGATATTTCCCGCGCGCTCACTCCTGCCGAACTCGGCACCGCGTTTGACTTGAAGCGCCAGCTTCGCCACGTGGACGCCATCTTTCATCGCGTCTTTGGGGGTCTTTAGGGAGGGTCTTTAGAAATTCCGCGACGTGATTCCTGACCCGCCCCGATTGCCTGCTCATCCATCTGACGCGCACTGGATTCAAGAACCTGGGCCAAGTCTGCTTCGGGAGGCGCGCTCCAAGGGGTGGACACGCATCATGACAAATGGTTGCGTCGGCCCCAGTGCGGCGTTAGAATGAGGGCAGGCCACACCTGGAGGCTCGAATGCCTGCCTGGACGGATTCTGATTTGAGGTAGCGATGCGCTGGACTGCTGGAAAACGCCCGCCCTCTTTGCGGAACGATCGTGTTCGCAGTCTGCGCCTGTGGCCGCGGGCCATCGCTGCGGCTGTCTTGAGTGTCGTTTGCCTCGCTGGTTTGGCCTGGGCTCAGACGGGTGGGGACGCGCCGCAGGAATCCGCTGCCGCTCCGACTGCCGGGACGCCACTGCCCAACGACGTTCCTTCCCTGGAGCAGCGCGGGGACCTCTACATGGTTCGCAAGTATTACGCCGAGGCCGCGGAAGCGTATCGCAAGCTGACCGTACTCCAGCCAAAGAACGCCGTTTTTCACAACAAGCTGGGGATTGCATATCACCAGTTGCAGGACCTGGAAACCGCACGGAAAGCGTATCGGAAAGCCATCCAGGTCAATCCCAAATATGCGCAGGCGATCAACAATCTGGCGGCCGTCGAATACGCCCAGAAGAGATACCGCAGCGCGATCCTGACTTATTTGCGAGCGCTGAAGCTCACGCCGAGAGACCCCGTTATCTATAGCAATCTGGGGACGGCCTATTTTGCCCAGGAAAAGTTCGAGTACGCCACGCAGAGCTACAAGTACGCGCTGCAACTTGACCCGGAGGTATTCCGGCGGTCGGGCCGCGTTGGCACCATCGTGCAGCAACGCGACGAAAAAAACGCCGCCGCATTCAATTTCTACATGGCCAAGACCTATGCCAGTACGGCGAATGTCGAGGAAACGTTACAGTACTTGCGAAAGGCCTGGGAAGAAGGATTTCCGGAGATCCGCCAGGCGATCCTCAAGGACGAAGTATTCCAATTTCTGGCCCTGGACACTCGGTTCCAAGAACTGCTCGTTCTGATCGAAGCCTCCGAAACACAATCCGCCGGCAGGCAGCAAAACCCCTAGGGGATGGGGAAGAGGGAACAGAGCCGCAACCGTGAGGGAGCGGTGGTTTTCCGGCCAACCACTCCCGACTCACCATTCACAGCCACCACTTGCTTACGCGCGCGGCTCGGATTCGCGCGTGGGAGAAGAAACCGCTGGGGAGCTGACCAGCTTGAAGTGGCTGATTTCCGGAGGGCAATTAATCCGGATCGGGATCCCCAGGTATCCGATGCCGCGATTGACGTATAGGGAACAGCCCTGTTCCTGGTAGAGGCCACTCAGATACTTGAACCGGAACACTCCGGGCCCCAGCGGGACGCCGTTCACGACTCCCAGGATCACCTGTCCGCCACCGTGGGTGTGCCCGGCCAGCGTTAAGCCGATTCCGAATGGGATGGCGTCGGTAAAGGTGTCGGGATGATGCGCCAGCAACACGCGCGGCGTTTCCGGTCCCGCCTGCTCGTCCATGAGGGCCAACTGCTGCTGGGTCCGGGCTTGCTGATAGTTGTAAAAGTTCCGACCGCCAGGGGTCCCGCCCAGCCAATCCAGGCCCATCAGGGCCAACCGGTCCTGGCCGGAGCCGAGGTGAATGACCTGGTTCCGCAGCGTGCGGATGCCGATGGACTCCAGCCCGTTGACAATGTTGACTCCTCCACGATGCTCGGACGAGAAGCTGTACCGGTCGGAATAAATGTCATGATTGCCCAACACGGCGAAGACTCCGAGAGAAGACTGGATTCCGGACAGGCCGCGCACCGCATCGGGAAGACTCTCGAGACTCCAGTCGAGAATATCCCCCGTGAGGACCACCAGGTCCGGCCGCAGCTCGTTGGTGCGGCTGACGAGATACTTCAAGTCCTTTTCGCGGATGTAGGGTCCAACGTGAAGGTCGGACAACTGCACAATGGTGAGTCCTTCGAGTGAGCGGGGCAGATAGGGGATCGGGGTGGCCTGCTCCTTGGAGACATCCAACTCGTCCAGATTCCCGTAGACTCCGTACGCAGCCACTCCGTAGATGCCGGGGATCAGCAAGCCGGCGCTGCTGGTCAGAAACGTCCGGCGGGTCAGAGCCGGGCCGGAAGCCGCGACGGCCGGAGGGGCGGCAGCGGCGCGGGACTCCCGCAGTTGCGTGGCAATCGTCCGTCCCACAAACAGGAGACCCCGTACTACTGCCCAGATCATTGTGGGCGGAGCGGCGAGGAGAAAAAAGCAAAGAATCGTTGCCAGCCACGCCGTGGAGGGATAGAAGAAAATCCGGAGAAGAATCGGAGGGACCTGCCGCAGAATCAAATGCGACTCGCGGAGAAAAAAGGTTCCCAGGGGAATGTTGATCAGGACAATCGAGAGGCAAAGGACGTTCAAGGCCAGGCGCTGGTGCTGTTGGTTGCGGACCCACACCACCACGGCGCGGCGCAACACCACGTAGACAAACAGGTTCAGCAAGAGGAATAAAATGAAGACCGCCGGCCGAAACATCTCCTCACCTCCGCAAAGGAGCAGGGCCAAGCCCTGAAATCGCTATTATATCATCCTGTCGGTCCGCTCTCGCGCCACACTTTCTGCCGGTGGACGTTAACAAGTCGGCACGCCTTTGCGAGCTGCGGCGCAATAACGCGCGGCCGCGTCTTGCCACAATTGGATGCAATCCTCAATCATGGAGTTGTGCGAACGCAGACTCAGCGTCACTTCGCCAGACTACGGGGCCGGCTTCCGGGCGATCACGTTGACCTCGGAGGTGAGGCGGGGAAAAGCCTTGCCCCAGGCAACGTTCATTCGGTAATACCACTGCCAGTTCTCCAGCGGCAGGTAGCGTCCATCGGAGAAGAACCGAAATCCCCGAACGTCTTCGATCCGGAACTTTCCGAGCATCGCTTTCAGGGAGGGCAGCGTGAAGAAATGTACATGGCCAAACCTGGCGGCCAGCAGATCGGATCGCTTGCTCGGGACCAGCAGCGGCAGGAGATAAATCCGCAGCAGGCGCGTCCACCACACGCAGATCGGCACCCCCACGACCAAGAGCCCGCCCGGCCGCAGGACTCGGCAGGCTTCCGAAACCAAGCCCTGTGGCTGCCTCAAGTGCTCGAGGATGTGGCTGCATACCACCACATCAAACGATTCGTCAGGAAACGGCAGTCCGCCGGCCACGTTGCCTTCCACGGCGCCGGTGTAGCCTCTCTGTCGGGCTTCGCAGAGACTGGAGCGGCTGACATCCATTCCGTGCAGTTCCGCCCCCGGGAATGGTCCATATAGGATGAGCCGCCCTTGTCCACACGCCACGTCCAACAGCCGGAGCGGCCGCCGTTGGACTGCAATTTCGCGCCGGATGAAATCGGCCATGGACACGTATCGTGCCAGGGTAAGCCGGTAGCGGCGCGAGGATAGCTCCGCCCCGAACGCAAGGATGTTATCTCTTCCTGTCGGCAAAACTACGCTTTCGTTCAGGCAAGATTAGTAAGACAATCTGGTTCCCGTCGTTCTGTTCCATCTCGCCCCTGAACCATTTTCACAGTTGCCATATAGGGATGTTCCGTCAGGGCATGGCTTCAGCCATGCCGAAAGAGTCTGGCCAACCGGCCGGCTTTAGCCGCTGAGGGTCAGTCCTCAGGGGCTGAAGCCCCTCTCCTCTTGGGTGGCTCGTTCCGGCACGACTAAAGTCGTGCCCTGACGAAAGCACTCTTCAGCAACCACAAAAATGGTCTGGGCGGCACGCCAACGACGATTCACGGCAACCGTTTTTCGGTTCCGGCCTGGCCCATTGCCGTCCGAATGCCGTCTCGAATCGAAGTCAGTGTATTTTCGAGCGACTCGCGGGGGATGGATTCCACATACCCTTTGACGAGCCAGCCAAAACCAAAGGGAATGGAGCGGCTCAGGCTGACCGACTCACACTCCACGAAGACCCCGCCGTCTTCCTCTTGAAAGCGCCAATAGCTGTTCAAGCGCCAAAGAAAGCCGTGGTCGGTTCCGTCCGGTTTTTCCTTCTCCGCGGCGGTCCCGGGATTGTCCAGTTCCGCGATCTTGGTGGTGAAACTGCGGCTGGAGGCGCGGTGTGATTCTTGCTGCCGATAGACCACCGTGTGGAGCGTGTTGTAATAGACCGTGATGACCTTCTTGCGGCGGAGGCGATAAAATATCCGAAACTCCGGACCCTCCCGGGAGAGGAGCTTGGACTGCTCCACCTCCTGAAAATACCGCTCGTGCTGGTCGTAATCCTGGAGCCATCGGAGGAGGGAATCGAGCGTCATGCCCGGCACGAAAATCCCCCCGAGCCAGTGATGGATCATCCCGTCCGGGACCGCGATATCTTTGCCGTTTCTGTCGGGCGTTTTCATCCTGCGGATCGAGGCCTGCCCGTTGCGAAGATGCGAGCGAGTCGTCCTGGACTCGGAATCAGTCAGGAAATCCGTGGCGAGAGCTTTTTGTCCGTCTTCCAGTTCTCCCGTGATCCGGCGTTCCGTCAACTGAACGTAGCTCTCCCACGCTGCCAACGTGGCAGGGCGCAATTCCGCCGCGCGGACCCCTTGGGCAACAAGGAGGAATCCCACCAAAACAAAGGCTCGCACCGGCAGGCGAACGAATCCTCTGTTGCCGATCAGAACGCCCCGCGGGCACGCTGGCTCCTGTCTTGCGATCTTTCTTCGAAGAACCATTGCTAGTTTCCGGACCGCGAGCCGGTCACGCCTGGACTCGGGTCGCCGTCGAATTTGTCCTCTTAACATGGCGGCAGGCGCTTTGCATCAGCGTCCGCTGCGCAAACGGCAGATAGGCCAGGGCTGCGACCGAGCCGAGGGCCAGTCCGTAACCCATCTGGCGAACCAGCAGCAGCGGGGAGGTTGCCCACAGCGCGTCGAGGACGAAGAGAGGCACAAACATCCGTCGGAATTGCGACCCCGCGGCGGGATGGTCCAGACCGACCGCCGAGAGCAAGTAGAGACGTACCGCGATCCCGCACATGGCCGAGACCAGGATCAGCGGCGCAACCAGTCCTGCTGAGGACGGGAGCACTCGCCCCAAAACCTCTTCCAGGGCATCCGCTCGATAAAGCGCCGCGCAGTACATGGCCAGGTAGCCGACCTGGATCAGCAAGAATAATGACCGGGCCAACGGCCGGGCCATGGAAAACTCCGCTTCCGATTCCGCAATGGGCTGAGATTTCGGAATGGCTTGCGGTGGTTCCGGCGTTTGCTCTAAAACTTCTGCCGGCAAGGGGTCGGGGGACGGACTGCCTCGAACCGGGATTTTATCCCGGAGATTTCGGGCGGGCTGGTTAGCTTCAACCCGAGGCAGACGATCTTCCCCGGCGGTTCCACTACTCTCGACCGGCGCAATGAAGCGGTAGCCCTTTCGCGGAAGGGTTTCGATAAACCGCGGCTTTTCCAGGTCATCCCCCAACGCTTCCCGGATTTTCCGCATGGCCGTGTTGATGCTGTGCTCGAACTCGACAAACTCGCCCTCGCCCCATAGCGCCTTCTCAATCTCCGCTCGCAACACCAATTCCCCCGGCCGGCTGGCCAACAGGGCGAGCAGCTTCACGGGCTGGTCTTGCAGTTTGACTACGCGCCCCTCTTTGCGGAGTTCGAGGGTCCGGAGGTCAAGCTCAAAAGACTCAAAGCGGAGCCGACCGGAGTGATCTTGTTCAGACATCGGATTCTGATCTGGAGATCAACAATTACCGGCCCCGATTATAACACCGCCTGTCGGACTTCTAACTACGGCTTGAATTCGCTCCAGTTAAACAACTTATCGGTTCAGAAGTAGTTCAGGGCTATTTCAGCAGGGATTTATCACCCGTGCATTGCGGCTCTCTCTGACCTCTCCCAAGATCGCTGTCGAACCCCGGCCATCCGGGGTTGAAACCATGACGAGCAGACACCAACTCGGAACCGATTTCAGGGGTCAGGAAGGTTCCCGGTTGGGTTGCCAGACAAAGGAGAAAAGTATGCCTCGTTTGATCTTGATCGCGTTCAGTTTGTTGTTGTTTCCCCTGGGGATGAAGGGGCAGGAGGGCGAGCCGCCGCGGGCGACAGCGAATGCCTTCTTTGGCGGAGGGGGCGCCTTCGCCGAGGGCAACAGAGCAGGAGTTCTGCAATTCGGTGGTGGAGGCCAAGGGCGGATTTACAAAGGTCTGGGGGCCGGAGCCGAGATCGGCTATGTTCACCCGACGGAGAGTTTCGGCGACGGCTTCGGACTGTTCTCGACCAACGGCTTTTACCACTTCTGGACCGGCCGGTCCTCGCAAAAGGTGGTCCCGTTTCTGACGGGGGGCTACTCCCTGGCCTTCCGGGATGGCCACGCCAACCTGGGGAACTTCGGCGGGGGCGTGGACTACTGGTTCCGCGACCGCGCGGCACTCCGCCTGGAGGTTCGGGATCACGTCTGGCCGAGCCGGAATGGGGTCCCCACCTCGCATTTCCTGATGTTCCGTGTCGGGGTGGTGGGGCGGTAAACCTTGGGGGTCTTCGAAGCCGCGCGCATCGAAGACCCCACCTTTTCGATGCGGTTCAGAAAGAATTCAGCGAGAGGTCAGAACGATTCACCCGCTGTGCATTGAAGCCCTTACTGACCTGCCGCACGATGGGTGCGTAAGGATGGGCGCGTAAGAGAGAGTGAAACGTTGAGTTACAGGAGGAAACCATGAGCCGCTTGATTCTGTTGACCGCAAACGTACTGCTACTGGCCACGGTAGCCGTAGCGCCGGCCGCGGGACGCTCCCGAGGCCAAAAACCAGAGCAATCCTGGGACAACCTGAAGAAACTGCGCGTGGGCGAAGAAATCCAGGTGGTCTACCAAGAAGAGCAGTACCTGAACGGTAAGTTCCTTGGTTTCACTCCGGCGGGGATTTCCGTCCAGTGGGGGGTGGTGAACAAGCATGACGAAACAATCCTCCGCAAGGAGGTCATTCGCGTCATCGCCAGCAGGCCGAGCCAGAGGGCGAAGAATACGCTGATCGGTTTAGGGGCGGGAGCTCTCATAGGCACAGTCGCCTCGTTAGGCGCGGGTGCTGGGGATGCCGTTCCCAAGATGGCCGGTGTCTTCGGTGGTTTAGGCGCGGTGGCCGGCGCATTGAGCTCCCCAGACGCCGTCATGTACCAGTCGCCGCTAGAAATTGTCCGAGCGGAACTGCGAGAGAGGCAGGCCACCGATTCAGCACAAGACCAGAGGCCTGAACCGTCCTGGGACAATCTGAGGACGTTGCGGATCTTCCAAAAAGTCCGGGTGCTGGATCAGAGAAGGAAGTCATACGACGGGAAATTCCTCTCGGTTTCCGACGAAGCGATTTTCTTGGATGCCGGCCGGGGAGAAGTCGCCATCCGGCGCGCCGATGTTCTCGAGGTAAAGGCCGAGCGCCCGCGGACCTGGGGTCAATCCGGCTCTGGCATTTGGGCGGACACGGTAACGGTTTACCGCGCCGATCCTTGGGTAGACCTGGGCTCATCGCGCGGCGGGAGCATATCCAGAGAACCCGCATGTGGCTGCTCCTCGGAAACCACTACGTTCGGGAGCCCTTGGGAGCGGGAGTGTGACCGCGAAACCACCCGTCAGGCCCGCAGAGAGCGGAAGCGACGGGATTCTCACCGCTCCCGTAAAACTGAAATCGTGATTACGGCCGCCCCAGTTTCCGAGGCGGCAGCCGCCGAAGTTCCGAGCGAGCCTGTGGAAACCGAGAACCCCACAGAGCAACCGCAACCGGAAACGGAATTGAGCGAGAGCGCCACTCCAGATTCCGCGGAGCCGCCGGCAGCGGAAGAACCAAGCGACGCGGCGCCCGTGGAAACCGAGACCACGGAAACTGAGACCCCGCAATCGGAGGAATCGGAGCAGTCTGCCGGGGAGGAGAAGTAACCATGCGTTCCCTACTTTAGTTTCCACTCAGCTTGTTGATACTGGCCACGTTGGGCCAGCAGTCCCGACGCCGCCGGATCGAAAGGAGGGCAACATGATCGTCCGAAGCTGTCCGCGATGCAAGGCGATTCTCAAGAAAGCCACTTGGTTGCAACCCTGGAAGTGCGGGTGCTGCGGTTGGGAGTAAGCGCCAGTTCCGAATGGAGGTGATATTCCAATGAGAACGATGCGATGGATCACGCGCCAGTCCGTTGCCGCCGCGACGCGGCGAGGGAAGGTCGTTCTTTCCTGCGGGGTGCTGCTTTGGGGGCTGAATGCGCCGGCGGCGTCTGCGCCGGGTCTTCCCGCAACGTTAGCGCCGGACCAAATCCTGACTCGGATGGAACAGCGCTACGAGAGCCAGCTCCGGGTGCTGGAATCCTACCAGGCCCGGCGGCGCTATTCGGTGGCGCACACGATGCTGGGAAAGCCGGCGTACCTGGTGGTCGAGGAGCAGTATCGCGCCCCGGAGGAAAAACTGTTCCGGGTGATCGAGCGCGGCGGCCCGTCCGAGGTCCAGGGGAGAGTCTTCTCCCGCCTGCTCGAAGTCGAACAGGAGACCACCCGCGAGTCCGTGCGCCAGCAGGTGGACCTGAACCGCCGGAACTATCAGTTCACCTTTGAGCAATATGACCCGGCGGCGCGGGCCTACGTCTTTGCGGCCGAGCCGCGCGGCTCGAATCCCTATCTCCTGCGGGGGAAAATCTGGATCAACGAACAGGACTTCGCCGTGCAGCGCATTGAAGGGGAACCCGTCCGACGCCACTCGGTGTTTGTCCGGCAGACTCGCTTCGTGCATGAGTTCTCCCGGTTCGGCGATTTTTGGTTTCCCGTCCGCCATCGCAGCGAAACAGACCTGCGGCTGTTCGGGAGGGCTGTGTTAGAGATCAGCTATTTCGACTATCACTGGCAAATTCAGAAAGAGGAGCAACCATGACTACGCTGAGTTCCTTGTCCCCGGTCCGGGCGTTGCCGGGATTTCAAAACGCCGTCCGCCGCCAGGAAAGCCTGCTGGCGGGTTCCGAGAGAATATGTCTGCACTGGCTGGCGCGCCGGATGCCGGCCCGGATTAACTCCGATCACTTGACCCTGCTCGGTTTCACGGCCATGTTTTTCGCCGGCGCTTCCTATGCGCTCGCCGGATGGTGGCCGTCGTCCCTGCTGGTCGTGAACGTGTGGCTGGCGGTCAACTGGTTCGGCGACAGCCTCGATGGGACGCTGGCGCGGGTCCGCGACCGGCAGCGACCCCGTTACGGGTTCTATGTGGACCACATGGTGGATTCCTTCGGCGCCCTCTTTCTGGTGAGCGGCTTGGCGCTCTCCGGCACCATGTCGGGTTGGGTCGCCTTCGCCTTGCTCCTCTGTTTTTTCCTGCTCTCGATTAACGCCTACCTGGCCACCTATACGTTGGGCACGTTCCAACTCTCCTTCGGGAAGCTGAGTCCGACCGAGATGAGGATTTTGCTGGCGATAGGCAACACGTACGTTTGGGCGCACCCGACCGTCACCATATTCGGCGGGCGCGAGCGGTTCTTCGACGTGGCCGGGTTCGTGGGCGTCATCTGCATGGCCGTCGTCCTGTTGATCTCGGTGGCGCGCAACACGCTCGCGCTTTACCGGATGGAGAAATCCTGATGCGCTGGCTCAAGTTCAACGCCGTCGGCGTCCTGGGTATGATCGTGCAGCTCGGTTCACTCGGTTTCTTGATTCACGTGCTCGGGATGCACTACCTGCTGGCTACCGCTCTGGCGGTGGAGGCGGCGGTGCTCCACAACTTTCTCTGGCACCGGCGCTGGACCTGGGCCGACCGGCAGGGGGTGGACGTTCCGGCCTGGGGCGTCCTGCTGCTGCGCTTTAATCTGACGACCGGCCTGATTTCCATCGCCGGGAACCTTGCGTTCATGTCCGTGCTGGCGGGCGCCGCCGGACTCGAACCGGTTGTGGCTAATCTGCTCTCGATTGGTCTGTGCTCGGTGATCAACTTTCTGGTCTGCGACCATTTCGTTTTTCTGCCCCCGGCGCTTCCAGAAGGGAGCGCAGGACGGGAGAATCTCCCGCGAGACTAACTGTGTTACCCTATACGCCGAGGCAGAAAACTCGATGCACGCTCTGGCTGCGGGCGTCATTTTGGCGTATGCCGCGATTCTGATTGTCGGCGGGTTTGTCGGCCGGCGGGTCTCCGGCAGCCGCGTCTCGCTCACGGCCGGACTGGCGAGCGCCGCGCTGTTGGCGATCGCGTTCCGGCTCTCGATCATCCGTCCCCTGGCAGGCTATTTGATGGCTGCGGCCGTGTCCCTGGCGCTCACCGTAATGTTTAGTCTCCGTTTTAGGAAGACAAAGAAGTTCATGCCCGCCGGCATGATGCTGGTTGTCAGCGGAATAGCCCTGGCAATCTTGGGTTGGGTCACAGCGAATTCCTTGTGAGTCCACTCCGCTTTTCCCGGTTCGCTCCACTGGTTGCAAAACTACGGAGCCATCCCCTGCTTCAGAAGGTCGGTAACAATCCACTTCTTCGGCGACTCGGGAGCCACCCGCTTCTGGGGCAGAAACGGTTTTGGATCGCGACGGGGATTGGCCTTCTCGTGCTGACCTCGCTGGTCGTCTGGACTCGGCGAAGTTTGAGGCGGGCGGAAATGCTGCGCGTCGTGAACGAGCAGGTCGGGTTCCGCAATCCGCCGCTCCAGGCGATGTTCCCGCGCGTGGTGCCCGACACGCCTGCGAATCGAACGCTGCTCGAGCCCGGCGCGCGCCTGCGGCTTTGGTCCCTTCACCCGCGCTCCGGGAACCCTGCTCTATTGGAAGTCCGCCTCACCAGCGCCGGCCTGCGCCTGTTTTCCGGGGCCGGTAGCCAGTTCATGGCCATCGTCGGAGCCGGCAGCCGGGAGGCAACCCAAGTGCTCGAAATCCGGGGCGACGACCGGAATCGCCAAGTTCGGTTTCGGTATCGCTGGACCCAACTGCATCCGGCGGCCGGGATCTTCGGCGATGCCGCGCCGGAGATCGGCCGAGAATATGAAGGCGAGGCCCTGCTCGCTTACGAAAATGAGCGCTGGCGGGTCTTACACTGGACAACTCCGCTCGAAGAAGCCATCGCCCGCTTCCGCGAACTCGGGAGTCCGATGGAAAGGCGGCCTTGAACGGACTGCTTTCGGGCTCTCCCAACCTGCTGCACTTATTGCTGCTGCAAGGTCAAGAACAGAAGCAGGTAGCGACGAATGTTATGCGTGAGCAGGAAGTTTTCCTTAACGTGCTCATGGCCGTTCTCGCCTAGCCGGCGAGCAAAATCGGGATTGGAAAGCAGGAACCGAATCTGATAGGCCGTGCCCTCAATAGAGTGGGCCAGCACGCCGGTTACTTTATGGATGACCTGTACGGGAATCCCGCCGACCGCGGAGGCAACGACGGGTTTCTTTTTTAAGAGAGCCTCCGCCACAGTAAGACCAAAACCCTCCCGCAGCGATTTCTGGATCACAATGGTGGAAGCCCGCTGCAACGCGTTGATCTCCAGGTGGCTCCAGGGAGGCAAATTCAAGATGTGGATGTCCGGGTCGGTCTGGGCCGCTTCCTGCACTTCGCGGAGAACCATGTCTCCCTCGGGATCATCCGTAGCTCCTCCTCCGGCCAAAACGAGTTGGCAGTCGAAGTATTTGCGGACTTTCCGGTACGCCTGAACGACTCCGACCGGGTCCTTGAGCCGGTCAAAGCGCGAGATTTGAGTCAGGATGGGTCGTTTTGGGTCCACCTGGAACCGTTCGAGTACGCTCTGAATAAACTCCGGCGGGAGTTCGCGGTTCTTGTCGGAAAGGGGATCAATGGAGGGATAGAACAAGTATTGCGGGATTGGCAGCGACTGGGTAAAGGGGGGCGCCGAAAACATGGCGGCGTCAAACCGCTCGACCATGGGGCGCAGGAAATTCCACACTTGGGCATTCGGTCGCGACAGGTCAATGTGGCAGCGCCAAATCCAGTGATTGTTCCGGCCTTCTCGGGCCTGGACCAGCGCCAGGGGCTGCGGGTCGTGGATCACAATAAAGTCTTCGTCGAATCCCATCTGCCGCCTGTTTTCCTCGTTCACCGTAAGGAAAAGGTCGAACCACTCGGGGCGGCACTCACAGCTTTCCCCGTGCAAAGCGTTGTGAAACGCCTTGGTGACCGCAAAAAAGTCATTCCCTCCTTTCAAGACCTCCCACTGTGTCTGGACTCCCAACTCGTTCAGGAGCGGCACCAGGCGGTTCAGGATTTCCGCCACGCCCCCGCCGACGGCGGTCGAGTTCACCATCTTGACGCGCCGCCCGGAAAGCCGCATCGCCAGTTCCCGGAGTTCGTGAATCTCGGCTTGCCCGACGACGGCGGCATAGTCCTCCAGATGCGGCACTGGCGGAGGATCAACCGGAATCGCGCTGTGCGTCAGTGAATCCATGAGTCCAGCACCTGCAAGATTTCCTTGCGAACACCTTCCAAGGTGTTCGTATAAAAGTCAATTCGGTCCAGCCTCTTCGCCAACTCCGGAAGTCCGAGGCTGTCCTCGGTCCAGTTGGAGAAATCGCTTACTCCAAGTTTGGGTCGCAGGCGAGCGTTGATGAAATGATGGTGCAGGGTGTGGAGACTCATCTGCCGGATACCCTCGGCCAATTCTTTGAGCGTGAACGCGCGCGACGCCAGCGGAACGACGGTTTCGACCGCTTCGCAGAAATAAAATGGCTCGAAGGCGGGCCGGTCGCCCGACTGGGGGGTCTTCCGCAGGTAGTTTTCGACGGTGCCGGTCAGCGCACTGCGCAGTTCCTCCACGGTGGCGATGTCCCGCAAGTCAATCGCCGACAACTCTTCCGCCAGAATGGTCTCATTGCACGCCGCGAGAGACCATTGCGCGAAATCATTGGAGAACGTCGTGTAATGGTGGGACTCCAGGCTCTGAAACGTATGGTAGAAGATCGAGGCCTCGGATACGGCCTGCAAATGCTGCGCCAATTCGGTGAGCGTCCAGGCCCGCTCGGGTCGGATGCGAATCAGGTAGGAGGCGGCGACAAACTCGAAGGGGCGTTTGGCTTGCTTCATTTGGCGACCTCACAAAGCCTTTCCAAAAAAAGGCGGACTTCCCCCGGCGAACGGAGGAAAAATCGGGCGGCCGTCCGGCGGCGCTTACCTACCGCCACCGAAATTCCCCGCATCCGCTGGAATACGTGTTCGTCCGTGGAATCGTCTCCTAAATAGAATAGCAGACGGGAGCCGGTCCGACGCTCTTCTTGCAGAATACCCTTAATCGCCGTCCACTTGCTCGTGCGCTGGTCCGGCAGCAGGTCCCAGACTTTCTTTCCAGGAAGAAGCCGCAAGCGCGGATGGATCCCCAGGACTTGCCGAATCGCAGCCGCTGCGGCCGCAGCCGTCCGGCGCGAGGCGTTCCGGTAATGAACCGCGACGGTAGCTTCCTTGGGTTCCACTCGAATCCGCGCCAGGCCGCCTAGCTTCTGTCTGAGGATGCGTCGAACTTCTGCCATGCGAGCTTTCTGTGCCGGTGCCAGTAAAATCCGCGGCCTGCTTCCGGGGCGATACAAAGAGTAACCGTGCGACCCGACGTACCAAATGCCGCGCAGCCCCACTCGCCCGCGCACGTCGGCCAATTTCCGACCGCTGGCGACACCGACCATTACGCCCTTCCGGGTGAGACGGGACAATAAGAGCCGCACGGGCGGAGAAAGCCTAGCCTGCTCGGGCGAACGAACGATGGGTACTAGGGTCCCGTCAAAATCTGTAAAGATCGCCAGATTGCTCGCCCGAAGGATGCGACGCCGCACCTCCTCCCAAGCTTCCAGTAGATGTCGCGGGCCGCTCATGCCAGCTTGGAAAGTTTCTTCTCCTTAAGATTCGAGGACGCCTGCACCCGTCCTTGCTGGTACACATGCATGTACGGCTCGCGGTTCGAGACCACAATCAATTTCTGCTTGCCCAGTTTCGTGCGAAGCAAATGGCGCAGACTCTCGGGTGTTTCCGGCATGACAGTTCTATAGTAACTGAGCGGGGGTGAGAATTACACGGAGATTGTCGCGCGACGCGGAGCGCTTCCTACCGCAGCAGCCAGTATTGGAGCGCAAACAGAGCGGCGAACAAGTAGATGGACCAATGGCATTCCCGCCAGCGCCCGGTCACAGTTTTCGCAATGGATGGAGCGGAAGATTGGCGTGTTGCGGATTCTTTACAGCGGGAGACCTTCGTCCGCAGGGCTGGCCTGCGACTGCTGGATCCTCTCGATGGTGGCCCGCACATTGTCGGCCTCGGGAGAATCCGGATGCTGCTCCAGGAAGTCTTGCAACTCTTGGAGGGCCTCTTTCTCCTGGGAGCGGCGCAGATAAATCCTAGCGAGAGCGAGTTGCGGATTGGTGAAGTGGCCCGCGTCCAGATGTTTGGTTTGCTGGAGGAACTGCACGGCATGTTCGAAATCGCCGAGCCGGAAATAGCTGAGGCCCAACTGGGAGTTGGCCAGCGCATCCAGGGGCCGGGCGGCCTGGGCGCGTTGGTTGATCTCCATCGCTTCGGTGGCTCCCCCGATGACGAGCAGCACGCCGCCCAGGTTCACCAGCGGCTCAAAGGCTTCCGGGTCCGCCTCGAGCGCGTTGCGAAAATAGCCCTCGGCCGTGGAATAGTCCTGCTTCTGATAGTAAATGATCCCCAGGTTGTTCACCGCCTCCACAAATTGCGGAGCCAGTTCCACGGCTCGCTTCAAGCGCCGGATAGCGCCCTCCGCGTCCCGGGAACGCAACCGGCTCTGGGCCTTTCCGAATTCTCTCCGCGCTTTCTCGGGAATACTCAGCTCCCGCACCGAAACAACCCCGGACTGCACGGGCCGCGCCTGGACCCGCAGCGTCTGCTCGTCAAAGACAAACTTCTTTTCGACCCGTCCCTTCGGGTCCGCGAAACTCGGGGTGATCTCCACCGTCTGCCGGACCTCCCCGACGCCCGGAATGTAAATGGACAGGCTGTAGGTGGCCGGCGGAAGGTTGCGGAGCCGGAAGCGCCCTCTGGGGTCCGCCCAAGTCCGGCCGCTGAATGGCGTGGTCACCCCGAACAGCGCCACAAAAATCCGCCGGACCCGGTGTGAGATGGTGCGCGGCGGGATCGTCACCTGTCCCCGAAACTCGAACAGGTTTTTCGCCGCCGGATTTGCTGCGCGGAGCGGAAGCAGGTTCGGCCCCAGGAAACCGATTCCCAGCCACAATCCGAGACAGGCGACTGCCTGCGCGCGTCGTTTCCGGACATACGCGGTTTGGGACCGAAGCGGTGGTGAGCAAGACAAAGTGGCAGGACGCATCGCTGACGCGACTCCGGCGCGACTCCCGAGCGTGCCGAATCTCGATTCGGCTTCCTATCGCTCTTGCATTGTACCATCGGGCCTGGTTTTCGGGGACTGGTTTTCGGAGAATGGTTTTCGGGGATTGGTCCAGACGGGAATCTCTGTTTTCCGCGCCTGCGTTCCGCGCGGTTCCGCTTTGTCACAAGAGGAATGAACTGCTACAATAGCCGCGATTGAAAGGTCCGTAACCGGCGAACAGACCGCATCGTCCCGTGGAGGCCGACACGTCATGCATCCCCATCCGCAGACCCGAATGGTCGAGTTCCCCGTCGAAGGCGGCGGGACCGCCGTTGCTTTCGAGGCTCGGCCGAGCGGCGCGGGCGCGTATCCCGGTGTCATCGTTGTGCAGGAGTGGTGGGGCTTGAACGATCACATCAGGGATGTCGCGCAACGCATAGCTGCGGAAGGCTTTGTTACCCTGACACCGGACCTCTACAAAGGCAGGGTCACCAAGGACCCGAATCAGGCTTCGGCCTGGATGGCGGCTCTGGACCGCGAAGAGGCCATGCAAATCCTGCTCGGCACTTTGCGATTCTTCCAGGAAAAGGAGCCGATCTACGCCGAGCACATCGGCGTCGTCGGCTTCTGCATGGGCGGCAGCTACGCGCTGCTGCTCGCCTGCCGCGCGCCCGTGCTCAAGGCCGCAGTACCTTTTTACGGCGACACGCCTGATCCCATTGACCAGGTGAAAAACATCCGCTGTCCGGTCCTGTTCATCGCCGGCGGCAAAGACCGCTGGATCAATGCGGCCAAAGTCCAGAAGCTCAAGGAAGCCTTCCAGCAGTACGGAGTCCACGGCGAGGTCCGCGTCTATCCCGACGCCGACCACGCCTTCTTCAACGACACGCGGCCGGACGTGTATAACCCCGCCGCCGCCCAGGATGCCTGGACCCGCGCGCTGGGCTTGTTGAGCCGCACGCTGAAAAGCTAGGAGTCAGAAGACAGGAGTCAGAAGTCAGAAGAAGAATTGCGAGCCGCGACAGTAGGGAGCGGGCCAAAGAGCAGTGACGAGTGGCGAGTGACAAGTGACAGGAAAACTACAGTCTCGATCCTAAGAGGCCTGCAAGGAGGAACCATGTTCAGGACACGTCGTTTGGCAACATTGGTGTTGGTTGGAACCTTTGGAATTGCGTTTGTGCCGCGCATCGCGCCGGCGCAGCTCTCCGAATCTGCGGCCTGGAGTACGCAGCTTTCCAACCAATATCGCGTAGTTCCCAACCTCACGTATCTGACGGCCAATAACTGGGAGGCCAAGCTCGACCTCTATCTCCCGCGCGAGAGCGCCGGACCCAACCCCACGCTGATGTATTTTCACGGAGGCGGCTGGACGGGCGGCAGCAAAGAAGCGAGCGTGCTGACGTTCCTGCCGTATCTGGAAATGGGGTGGAGCGTCGTCAACGTCGAGTATCGTCTGGCGCGCGTCTCCTTGGCTCCGGCGGCCGTCGAGGACTGTCTGTGCGCGCTCCGATGGGTGATCCGAAACGCCAAGGAGTATGGCTTCGACACCGCCAAGATCGTCGTGACCGGCAACTCCGCCGGCGGACATCTGGCGCTCACCACGGGCATGATCCCGCCCTCGGCGGGCCTCGACCGGCAGTGCCCCGGGACCCCAGGGAATGAAGACTTGAGAGTGGCCGCGATTGTCAATTGGTACGGCATTAGCGATGTCGCGGAACTACTGGACGGCCCGAACATGAAGACGTACGCCGTGGCGTGGCTCGCCAGCTTGCCGAACCGCCAGGAAGTCGCGGAACGGGTATCCCCTCTGCGCTACATCCGTGCGGGGCTGCCGCCCGTCATCACGGTCCACGGAGACGCCGACCCCACCGTGCCCTACACGCAAGCCACCCGCTTGCGCGACGCGCTGGCAAAAGCCGGCATCCGGAATGAATTGGTCACTGTGCCCGGCGGAAAACACGGCGGCTTTTCCCGCGAGGAGATGCGGCGAATCTATTCCAAGATTCAGGAGTTCCTCCGCGGCTCCAGCTTGATGCCCATGCAGTCGAGTTCGTTGCGGTAGGACGAGACCCCAGGATCAGTGAGCCGCGACCACAACTTCAACGGAGTGAGGAGCAGTCATGTCCAATCGCAGGGAATTCTTGAAAGACTTGGCAAGCGCCACGGCGGGATTCGTCTTTGTAAGCTGCGGTTTTGCGGAGGCTGCGGCCCGGCGGATGCAGGCCGGCGGGACCGGCAGGCGGCGGGAGGTCGTGGTAGGGGGGCGCCGGGTAAAGACCGTGGATATGCACAGCCATTGCGCCATCCCGGAAGTCTGGGACCTCGTCAAAGACCAAGCCACCCAACGCAATTTGCAGCAACTCTCGACCGGCCCGCCGGGCAACCCGGCGCTGCTGAGTTTCGCCAACGTCGCCCAGCGTTTTCGGCAGATGGATGAGTGGGGGATCGACGTCCAGGCCATCAGCCTGTACCCGGGCGCCTTTTACAGTTGGGCCGAGCCGGACCGCGCGCGCCAGATCATCAAGCTGCAGAATGAAAAAATTGCGGAGATGTGCGGACGGTATCCGGACCGGTTCGTCGGCCTGTGCGCGGTCGCGTTGCAGCATCCGGATTTGGCGGCCGAGCAGTTGCAAGACGCCGTCAGAAACCTCGGCATGCGCGGCTGCGGGATTCAGGGCAGCGTCAACGGCGAGGAACTGTCCTCGCCGCGGTTCCATCCCTTCTGGGCGAAGGCCGAAGCGCTCGGCTGCGTCGTGTTTATTCACCCCAATGGCTTCCCGGAAGGGCAGCGGCGTTTCCAGGGAAACGGCTGGTTGACCAACGTGATCGGAAATCCGCTGGAGACGACCGTGGCGCTGTCGCACCTGATTTTCGAGGGGACGCTCGACCGCTTTCCGGGACTGAAAATCTGCGCCGCTCACGGCGGCGGCTTTCTGCCGTCGTACAGCGGCCGCTCCGACCGCTGCTTCCTCCCGAACCCGGACCTGTGCAAGCCGGTCAGGAAAAAACCGAGCGAGTACCTCAAGCAACTGTACTTCGATTCGATGGTGTTCACCGGCGAGGGGTTGCGGCACCTGGCTGCTGAGGTCGGCGCGAGCCAGATTGTCCTGGGCACCGATTTTCCCTTCGAGTGGGAGTCGGGCGCGGTGGATCACATCCTGAATACTCCGACGCTGACGGACTCCGAGCGGGAAGCCATGCTCGGGGGAACCGCCGCGAGGTTGCTTAAGATTTCTGCGTAGCGGGTAGCCACGGTCCCGCTTGGCGGGATGCCGTGGGCTTTTGGCCGGGACGAACTCAGAACGTGCCCACGGCATGAAAGACATGCCGTGGCTACCTCCGACTTACGGCGCCAGCTTCTGTCTCCTGACTCCTCTTTTTCCCTGTGCTAGGATTGAGAGTTAAGAGAACCTCGATCCAAAGAAAGGTATTCGCATGTTGAATAGTTTTGGAACCCGCGCGCCGCTTCGCGTCGGGGCGCGCAACTATGACATCTTCCGGTTGGAGGCGTTGGAGAAAGCCGGCGTCGGCAACCTGTCGCGTGTTCCCTTTTGTCTGAAAATCCTGCTCGAAAACCTGCTGCGAAATGAGGACGGGCGGTTTGTGAAAAAGGAAGACATCGAGAACCTGGCGCGGTGGGACCCGGCGGCGTCAAACGCGCGAGAGATCGCCTTCATGCCTGCCCGGGTGCTTCTTCAGGATTTCACCGGCGTTCCGGCGGTGGCGGACCTGGCAGTGATGCGGGACGCGATGGCGCGTATGGGCGGCGACCCGAAGAAGATCAACCCGCTCCTGCCCGCCGAGTTGGTGATTGACCATTCGGTACAGGTGGACTACTTCGGCACACCCGACGCTTTTCAGGCCAACGCCAAGCTCGAATTCGAGCGCAACCAGGAGCGCTACGCGTTTCTGCGCTGGGCGCAGACGGGGTTCCGCAACTTTCGCGTCGTGCCTCCCGACACCGGCATCGTCCATCAGGTGAATCTCGAATACCTGGCCCGCGTCGTGTTCCGAGGCGAAGTCAACGGCAAGGCGCTCGCTTATCCCGACACGCTGGTCGGGACCGACTCGCACACGACCATGGTGAACGGCCTCGGCGTGCTCGGCTGGGGCGTGGGCGGAATCGAGGCGGAAGCGGCCATGCTCGGCCAGCCGATCTCCATGCTGATCCCGCCGGTGGTCGGCTTCAAGCTGGTGGGCAGCCTGCCCGAAGGCGCGACGGCCACGGACCTTGTCCTTACGATCTGCGAGCGTCTGCGCAAGCACGGGGTGGTCGGGAAGTTTGTCGAGTTCTATGGGCCGGGGCTTGAAAGTCTTGCGCTCGCTGACCGCGCCACCATCGGCAACATGGCGCCGGAGTACGGCGCGACAATTGCGATCTTTCCGATTGACGAAGAGACGTTGCGGTATTTGCAGTTCACCGGGCGTGAGGAGGACGCGGTCGAACTGGTTCGCGCCTATGCCCAGGCGCAAGGCCTCTTCCGCACCGCGAGCAGCCCCGAAGCGAATTACTCCGAGCGGAGCGAACTCGATCTCTCGACCGTCGAGGCGTGCATCGCCGGTCCGCGCCGGCCGCAGGACCGCGTACTGCTGCGCCAGTCGAAGCCCAAGTTCCAGGAAGCCCTTTCGTCCCTGCTGGCCGGAAAATCCGTCTCCGCTCCGCGCTCCGTGAAGATTGCGCTCAATGGAAAAACCGCAGAACTGCGCGACGGCTCGGTCGTGATCGCGGCCATCACGAGTTGCACCAACACGTCGAACCCTTCGGTGATGCTGGGCGCGGGCCTGCTCGCCAAGAAAGCGGTCGAGCGAGGTCTCGCGGCGGCGCCGTGGGTCAAGACAAGCCTCGCGCCGGGATCGAAGGTCGTAACGGATTACCTGACAAAATCCGGCCTGCTGCCGTATCTCGAAAAACTCGGCTTTCATCTCGTCGGTTACGGCTGCACCACCTGCATCGGCAACAGCGGCCCGCTGCCCGAGCCGGTCTCGCGCGGCATCAAGGAAGGCGACCTGGTGGCGGTCGCGGTCCTGAGCGGCAACCGGAATTTCGAGGGCCGCATCCAGTCGCAAGTCCGCGCCAACTATCTCGCCTCGCCGCCGCTGGTCGTGGCCTATGCCCTTGCCGGGCGCATGGATATTGACCTCCACAACGAACCGTTGGGCCGCAGCGCCGGCGGCGACGTTTTTCTCCGCGACATCTGGCCGACGCAGCAGGAGATTCAAGAAACGGTTCGCGCCGCGGTCGGCAGCGAAATGTTTCGCAAGCAGTACGCCGACGTATTCCAAGGAGACGAGACCTGGAGTGCGCTTCCGATTCCCACCGGCGACCGCTTTCAGTGGGAAGCGAACTCCACCTACGTCAAGGCCCCGCCGTTCTTCGACGGGATGTCGCGAGAAGCCGCGCCCATCCAGGATATCCGCGCCGCGCGCGTCCTGGCTGTGCTCGGCGACAGCGTGACCACGGACCACATCTCTCCCGCCGGCTCCATCCAGCCCGACAGCCCGGCAGGGAAATATCTTATCGCGCAAGGCGTGCAGCCCCGCGACTTCAATTCCTATGGCGCGCGCCGGGGCAATCACGAAGTCATGATGCGCGGCACCTTCGCCAACATCCGCCTGCGCAACCTGCTCGCGGCGGGAACCGAAGGCGGCTGGACGCTCCATCTGCCCGACCGCGAGAAGCTCACCATTTACGACGCCGCGATGAAATACGCACAAGAAAAAGTTCCGCTCCTCATCCTGGCCGGAAAAGAATATGGCTCCGGCTCGTCACGCGACTGGGCCGCCAAGGGGACGCTGCTCCTGGGGGTGCGCGCCGTGATCGCCGAGAGCTACGAGCGCATCCACCGCAGCAACCTGGTCGGCATGGGCATCCTGCCGCTCGAATTCCAGCGGGGCGAGAATGCCGCTTCCCTGGGCCTCACGGGGCGGGAGGAGTACGGAATGGAAGGCATCGCCGCCGCGCTGGAGTCCGACAAGCGCGTCACGGTGCGCGTGCGCGCCGAGGACGGCAAGGGCTTTTCGTTTACGGCGAAGGCTCGGATTGATACCCCGGAAGAATTGCTTTATTACAAGAACGGCGGAATACTGCCGTACGTTCTGCGGCAGCTTTTGTAGAGTTATCGGGAAGGCTATCATGATATAATGCCCGTTCCCGATGCACGACTTGAATTCCGGTTCCCCCCACACTATCTTCATGCGAGGGAGCAATCCCCAATAAGGAGCAATTCCCAATGATGTCCAGTGCAAGCTCACGCCTGTTGCGTGTCTCCACTCTGACTATTTTTGCAGCCGCCTTCTTTCTGGCTGCCCTTCCTACTCCGGCCGGCGCCCAGAACATCCAATGGACCCGCCAGTTTGGAAGTGACCCGGAACTGCGCCGGGACGATCAAGCTAACGCCGTCGCTGTTTCATCGAGCGGCGTCTATGTGGCGGGACAGACCAGAGGGCTATTCCCGGGGCAGTCAAGCCCTGGTGGAGTGGACGATTTGGATGTTTTCGTTGCCCGTTATGACGCTCTCGGGAACCAGCTTTGGCTTCGGCAGTTCGAGTCCACCAGCAGAGGCGAGGATGTCGCTGCAGGGGTGGCTGCGGACTCGAGCGGTGCCTATGTGGTCGGATGGACCCAGGGTACATTGCCGCAGCAGACCAGCTCCGGCGGATGGGATGCGTTTATTCGCAAGTATGACGTCAATGGCACCGAGCTTTGGACGCGGCAGTTCGGAACCATGTCCACCGATGAGGCTTTCGCGGTGGCGGTCAACTCTTCGGGGGTCTACGTCGTAGGATACGTCGATTGCTGCACTGGGGTGTTGCCGGGCCAGACGGGCGCCGGTGGCTCCGACGCCTTTGTGCGCAAGTATGACGCCAATGGCAACGAGCTGTGGACGCGCCAGTTCGGCACCGGGAATGGGGATGAAGCGAGAGGAGTTGCACTGGACGCAACGGGAGTTTACATAGCCGGAGCCACCAACGGGGCACTGGCGGTGTCGGCCGGCGGTAATGACGGCTTTCTCCGCAAGTACGACGTGAATGGAAACGTGCTGTGGACGCGACAATTCGGAAGCAGCCCTCCGCCCGCCGCAAACAACAATGATAATGTTCATGCCGTCGCCGTCGGCCCCGCCGGAGTCTTCGTTTCCGGGGACACCACCGGCCCTTTCACGGGACAGACCTTCTCCGGCGGATTGTGGGACGCCTACGTCATCAAGTTCGACGTCAATGGCACCCAGCAATGGGTACGGCAATTTGGAACCAATGGCGACGACTATGCCTACTCGGTTGCCGTGGGCACTTCAAGTGTCTTGGTCGGTGGGGTCACTGGCGGCGCTTTTCCAGGGCAGATATATACCTCCAATGGCGACGCCTTTATTCGCCTGTACGACTTTGACGGGAACCATTTGGGAACACGTGAGTTCGGCAATAGCGACCCCCCCGACGGGTTTTTTGGCGCTGACACGGGATATGGAGCGGCTGCGGACATCACCGGTTTCTACGTTGCTGGAAATAAGAGCGGGGGTGCTCTGGGCACGACGGCGCTGGGCGGCAACGACGCCTACGTATTGAAAGTGCTGCCGCCTCCGGTCACCTTCGACAACAGCGTGGTCAGCACGGCTTCCTTCATTCCCGCCCCGGCGCCGGTCGCTCCGGGCTCCATCGCCACCGTGTTTGGCGTCTACGTCAATGACGGTTCCCTGGTGGGCAGCAGCGCCTTCGGGCCGGAAGGCCGGCTGGTGACCCGATTGGGAGAGGCCAGTGCCACCCTCAATGGAATCCCCGCGCCTATGTTGTTCTCATTTCCCGGGCAGCTTGCCATCCAGATTCCTTACGAACTCGAAGGGCAGAGCACGGCAACCCTGCAGGTGACCGTGCGCGGCCAGGCTGGCGTGACGAGCACGGTTCGCTTGGACTCCGTCGTGCCCGGCGTATTTACGTTGAGTAACGATGGCAAAGGAGCGGCCGCCGTCCTGCATCAGGATGGCGTCACGGTGGTAACGCCGCAAAATCCCGCGAGGCATGGCGAAATTGTAGTGCTCTACGCCACCGGCCTGGGAGCGGTCAACCCGCCGCTGGCTACCGGAGCGCCTTCAGAAGGCAACCGCACCGTCGCTGCGACCACGGTTTCGGTCGGCGGGATTGCCTCGCCCCGCGTTGACTTCTCCGGGGCCTCACCCGGCTTCGTCGGCCTTTATCAGGTGAACTTCCAGATTCCTCCCAACGCTGCCTCGGGCAGCGCTCAGCCGCTGGTCTTGAATGTGGGCGGCAAGGCCGCGAACCCGGTGACCATCGCGGTCGGGCCATAGGAGTGGCCGCGATTGCGCTCAGCCTCTGGAGATCATGGCGGGTCTGACGAGAAAAGCCAGGGTAAGGGAGTCGTCCGCCTGATCTCCTTCGGCTGGGCGAGCGAAAACCTCATTATTACCGCGACAGCTTCGTGGTTGCGCGCCGTATTTTCTGGCGACTCCGTATTGCTGCGCCCCGCACACGGGGATTGTCGCGGTATCTGCTCCCTGGAGGAGGTGTGGCCGGGGTGCCTGCAAGCGTACTGGCCCGCAGCGAGCAGTTTGCTCGATCAAGTTCTCGACCCGGAGAACGGCGAGCCGGATTATAATGTCTTAGTTTCGGTCCGGAAGGCCTGAGTCAGGGACTGCGAAACGGAAAAGCCAACGAAGCAACGATAGGAGAAACGAGATGATTGCCACCTCGAACTGGTCCGGCGCTCGGAGTCTATTTGTCGCCTCGGTGTTCACCCTGTTGGTTGCAACACTACTTCCGTTGAGTGTCCGCGCTCAAACCGTTCACTGGATTCGCCAGTTCGGGACGTCCGGAAACAATCAGGCGCGGGGCGTGGCCGTGGACTCGAGCGGCGTCTATGTCGCCGGGAGCGTCACCGAAGCTCTGCCGAACCAGACCAGCGTCGGCGGATCGGATGCGTTTGTGCGTAAATTTGACCCCAACGGCCTGGAGCTTTGGACACGACAGTTCGGCACCGCGCGCAACGATGATACGTTCGGCGTGGCCGTGGACTCGACGGGCGTCTATGTTGTGGGGCGAACCGATGGATCCTTCCCGGGCCAGACCAACGCCGGCGGTTTTGACGCCTTCGTGCGCAAGTACGACCTTAACGGCAATGAGATGTGGACCCGCCAATTCGGCTCCGGGACCAGACCGGGTTTTTCTATCTACGATTCGGCGCAGGGAGTGGCCGCGAACTCTACCGGAGTCTACGTGGCCGGGTTCGTCTCCGAAGGTTTGCCCGGCCAGACCACCCTCGGTGGATTTGACGCCTTTGTGCGCAAGTACGACGCCAACGGTACCGAGCAGTGGACGCGCCAGTTCGGCTCCGGCAGCCACGATCACGCGTACGCTGTCGCTGCGGACTTGACCGGCGTCTACGCCGTCGGGGATTGGGGCCAGACCAGCAGCGGGTTCTTTGACGCCTTAGTGCGGAAGTACGACACCAATGGCGCCGAACAGTGGACGCGCCAGTTCGGTTCCACGAAACAGGACATCGCGTACGGCGCAGCCACAGACTCAACCGGCATCTATGTCGTTGGAGAAACCGGAGACGTCCTGCTGGAACAAACCAGCGCCGGGCTGGAGGATGCCTTTGTGCAGAAGTACGATGCCAGTGGCACGGAACTGTGGACCCGCCAGTTCGGCACGCCAAGTCTGGATCGCGCGTTGGGAGTGGCCGCTGATGGAACCGCCGTTTACATCGTCGGAACAACCAGCGGCGCCCTGTCGGGACAGATCAGCTTTGGAACGGAAGCCTTTCTGCGCAAGTACGACCTAAACGGCACGGAGTTGGGAACCCTGCAATTCGGCTCTGCGGATGAGGATAGTGCGCGGGGAGTGGCTCTGGACGCCTCCGGTGTCTACCTCATCGGGGAGACCGGCGGCGCCTTGCCGGGACAAACCAGAACGGGTTTCGTGGATGCCTTTGTCGCCAAGTTCTCGACCACGTTCCCGTGCAGTTACTCCATTTCCCCCACGAACCGGTTGTTTTCGACGAACGGCGGATCGGGGAGCGTCAGCATCTCGGCTCCGAGCGGCTGTAACTGGATAGCCGCCAGCAACGCCAGCTTTATCACTATCTCCTCGGGCAACAACGGCACCGGGAATGGCACGATCACCTATATAGTCCAAGAAAACACCAGCAGTAATACCCGCGCCGGAACGCTCACTATCGCCGGGCAAACCTTTACGGTAACCCAAGACGGCACTCTCGGATGCACCTACACGATTGCCCCGCTGAGCCGGTCGGTTTCCGTCAGTGGTGAGAGTGGAACCATCAGCGTTTCGACCTCGATCGGCTGTCTCTGGACCGCCACCAGCAGCGCCGCCTATCTAACCATCACCGCGGGCAGTAGCGGCAACGGAGAGGGCACGGTGGAATACTCGGTAGCGGCCAACTCCACCTCTTTTTCCCGGAGCGCGACGCTCA
>MEKR01000140.1:0-1722 GCA_001767035.1 Acidobacteria bacterium RIFCSPLOWO2_02_FULL_61_28 | reverse complement strand
CGCCCCCTCCGCCCCCTCCGCCTCCTCCAGGTCCGGCCGTGAATGACGGCGGGGTCGTCAACAACGCCGGCTACAGTCTTGGCCCCGCGGCAGTCGCTCCGGGGTCCATTGCGGCGGTCTTTGGCGGCAATCTCAACAACGGCTCTTCGGTGACCTCTTCCAGTTTTGGACCGGACGGCAGACTGGTCACCACCCTGAGTGGCGCCAGTGTGCGGATCAACAACAGTCCCGCGCCGCTGTTCTATTCCACTCCGGGACAACTCGGCGTCCAGATTCCCTTCGAGCTGGTCGGGCAGACTTCCGCCACGATTCAAGTGACGGTCGGCGCCCAGACCAGCGTTTCGCGGACGATTGTCCTGGACAGCTTCGCGCCCGGCATTTTTACCGCCAGCCGGGACGGCAGAGGCGCCGCCGCAGCCCTCCATCAGGATGGCGTCACGGCGGTGAGCGCGCAAAGTCCTGCCCGGCCGGGCGAAATCATTGTTCTATACGCCACGGGCTTGGGATCGGTCACGCCGCCGCTCGCAACCGGCGCGCCCTCCACGGGGAACCGAACGGTCACGACTCCCATCGTCACTATTGACGGGGTTGCCGGAGAGGTCCTGTTTTCCGGCGCGGCTCCGGGCTTTGTGGGACTGAATCAGGTCAACGTGCGGATTCCCGCCAGCACCCGGACGTTGTCGACCATTCCGGTCGTGCTCAGCGTCGCCGGGCGGACAGGGAATCCGGTGACGATCGCGGTGGGACCGTAGTGCAGGCCGTGATTAACGGGCCGCACAGGAGACTCGGAACCGACGGGCACCGCCCGCTGCTTGCTTTGGCGGAATAGCGGGCAACACCGTCACGATCGCCATTCAGTAAAGAGGCGTCCCGCCAGCAAGGAAAATTCTTTGTCACGATTCAAAGTAGGCCTCATCGTCTTATTGCTTTCGCCGGCCTCCCTGGTCGCGCAAGGTCAGGGGACAGTGTCCCCTACGGGGGGGACGGGATCGCCCGGAACTGCCTTCCATATCCCGGTAACATTGACCCTGAATGACGGCGTCAATATCGGCACGCTGGCCTTTGGAGTTGAGATCATTGCCAACAACCCCGCTCCCGCGTTGACGGGAACGCTTAGCTTCACAACAGCTGCATCCTTACAGGAGCCAAACCTCAAAGATACCGGCGCTGGACCGAACCTCATCGCAATCGCTTGGTTATCCCCTGCGTTTAACCCACTTCTGTCGGGCACCAAGGACCTCGGGTTCATCACCATGACAATCCCTGCCAATGCGCAAGATGGTCAGACCTACACCCTACGGGTGACTGGAGCGACGGCAACTTCCGAGACGAGCGTCGTGCAGTTGACCCCAGGACCCGACGCGACCCTGACGGTGGCGGTCTCCGTTCCAGTGAAGAGGCGGGGGCAACTCATTAGTGAGTAGCCCTCTGGAAACTTACTGCTCGATCAGGTCCTCGACCCGGAGAACGACGCCGGATTATAACGCCTTCGTGACAGCACAGAGACTCTGACCTCTCCGTTCAGCCCCCCCCCAAATAGCGGTGAAACCACGGATCCCGAGCGGGTTTTTCTCGGTCCTGTGCGAACGTTGCCCCACTTCCGTGTTGCGAAAATTTCGCTTTCTTCTGTCAAGGCAAAGTAGAAAGTTCCTGTTCTGAGCAAAGTAGGAAGTTCCGCTTTTGGTCTTTGGTTTTTTCTCTCTTGTTTTTTCCTCGGTTTTT
>MEKR01000139.1 GCA_001767035.1 Acidobacteria bacterium RIFCSPLOWO2_02_FULL_61_28 | reverse complement strand
CAACAACCGGCTGGCTACGGAAAATCCTGGCTTGCACCGCCCGGAGCCGGTCCCGGAAACACCCCGGACCCGACGGGGTCCAACGCCGCCGCCTCCCACTCCGGAAAAAGCGGTCGAATTGCCCGGCCGGAACGCGAGACGAATTGCCTCTACATCACAGCCACCGGCCCCGCCTTCGGAGACTAGGGCGAGCGCCGCGCCTCCTCCACGGCCGCAGCCCCGGTCGCGGAACGCCGCTCCGGAAGCTCAGTTGGGAAACGAGATTCCCTTTGGAGAAGGGGGGCCCGCGCAGGGTCCTTACGGGATTTTCTCCACCGACTCCGGAACGGGCGGGCTTACTTTTTCCGGCGGCGCCGGGGATTTTGCCTCCCGGTTCGGCTGGTACGTCACGGCCATCCGCAACCGGATCAGCAGCAACTGGCTGAAAAGTACCGTGGATCCGGGCGTGCGCGTGGCGCCGCGCGTCTTTGTGACGTTTCAGATCTTGCGGGACGGCCAGATCGTCAACGCGCAACTGACGGCATCGAGCGGCGTGGCGTCGCTCGATCGGTCGGCGTTGCGCGCTGTCTTCGATTCCAACCCGATGCCTGCGTTGCCGCCGGACTACGCGGGATCGAACGTCGCGGTAGAGTTCTGGTTTGATTTTCGGCGGTAAACTTCCGCGCCCGCTGGATCGCTGCGCCCCGGAAGGAATCCGCGCCGCGATCCCGGCCAGCCGGGAGAGCGGGCACCAAGACGCCGCCGCAAGAAGGAGGAGGGAGCACTCTGAAAAGAATCTGCTGCGCACTGGCGATTCTTCTGATCGGGACCCTGAGCACGGTCTCCGCGCAGGACGACTTCATTCGGACCGGGACCGGGATTGGAATGGAACGGACCCGCTTGGCCGTCTCCAGCTTCCAGTCCCATCTGGAGAGCGCGGCCCTCACGCGCCTGTTTGACGCCACGCTCTGGAATGATCTCGAGTTTGCGGGGATCTTTGAAACGGTCAGCCGCAGCTTCTATCCGCTGGCTTTGCCCGCCCGGCCCGCCGATGTGAATCTGGAAGAATGGAGCAGTCCTCCGGTAAGCGCCCACATGGTTGTGCTGGGAAATGTTTCCCGGACCGGCCAGCAGGTTGCGGTGGAAGGGTGGCTGGTGGACCCGCGGAACCGGACCGATCCGGTCGTCATCGGCAAGCGATACGTCGAAGAGGCCACGGAGGGGCAGGTCCGGAGCATTGCGCATAAATTCGCCAATGAGATCATCTACCGGCTCGGCGGAGGGATCCCCGGGGTGGCCGAGACCAAGATTGCTTTTGTCCGCAGGCTGTCGCCGCGCGTCAAAGAAATCTGGATGATGGACTACGACGGGGCCAACCAGGAACAGGTCACCCATCTGAATTCCTTGGCCCTCACGCCGGCAATCTCGCTGGAAGGAGATCGGATCGCCTTTACCACCTACGCGCGTGACAACCCGGATATCATGATTTTTTCCTTGTTGACGAAGAAGCCGCTTTCGTTTTTCAATCGGAAGGGGCTGAACACGACGCCGACCTGGTCTCCCGACGGAACCAAGCTGGCGTTCACGTCATCGGTAACGGGCGATCCGGAGATTTATCTGGGCGACTCGCAGGGAAGAGAGGTGAAGCGGCTCACCGTAGCCCGTGGGGTGGACATCTCCCCCGCTTGGAACCCCAAGACCGGGGCCCAGATCGCGTTTGTTTCCGACCGCAGCGGGAGGCCCCAAATCTATCTGATGGACAGCGACGGGGCCAACGTGACGCAGGTGGTCAGCGGCGGGACCCAGGCCCTGGACCCGGCCTGGTCGCCCAATGGCCGCTTATTGACCTTTACCTGGGATGCCGGAGGGGCATACGATATTTGGATCATGGATGTGGCTACGCAACAAATGGTCCAGCTCACCAAGGATCAAGGACGACGCAACGAGCACGCGAGCTGGTCCCCGGACAACCGCCATATCGTTTTTCAGTCGAATCGAAGCGGCTCGCCGCAAATCTGGATGATGCTCGCGGACGGCACCCGCCCGCGACAACTGACGTTCCAAGGAGAAAACAGCGAACCGGTATGGTCGAGCAGGTAATTACAACAGGATTCACGCAGTTCAAGAGGGAAAGGAGAGGAACAGGATGATGACGAGTAGAAAATTGCGAAACGCCGGCCTCATGGTCGTGTTCTTGGTGATCGTAGTCTCCGGCGCCTGCCGCCGGCAGGTGCCACCCCCGCCGCCACCGCCCCCGCCGCCCGCGGCTCCGCCACCGGCAGCCCGTCCGACGGCTACGTTAACGGCGGAGCCGAGCAGCATCCAGCGAGGACAAAGCTCCACGCTGCGGTGGACTGCGGAAAACGCCACGGAGGTTGCTCTGCAACCCGAAATCGGAACCGTTCCCGCACAAGGCACGCGGAGCGTTTCGCCGGCAGAATCCACAACGTATACCCTCACGGCCCGCGGCGCTGGCGGAACCGCCGAAGCCACGGCCCGGATCACGGTTACTGCGCCACCCCCGCCGCCGCCTCCCCCACCGCCGGCCCGGCCGCCAGAGGTCAGCCTGCGGGAGCGATTTGAGCGGGAAGTGCGGGACGCCTTTTTTGACTATGACAAGTCCGAAATTCGCCCCGACGCCCGGGACAACCTGAACCGCAGCGCCGAATTTCTGCGAGCCAACTCCAACATCTCGATTCGCATCGAAGGACATTGTGATGAGCGAGGCAGCGTGGCCTACAACCTGGGCCTGGGAGACCGCCGCGCCAATGCGACCCGGGATTTCCTGGTCTCCCTGGGGATTGCGGCCGACCGGTTGGCGGTCATCAGTTACGGCAAAGAACGGCCCTTCTGCACCCAGGCTGACGAGAGCTGCTGGCAGCAGAATCGCCGGGGCCATTTGGTGTGTACCAACTGCTGACCGTAACCGGCCAAGGGCGTGTCCACTCTGCCGCTGCCCCGTTCCGCAGAGTGGGCTGCGCAAGGCGCCGGGTCCGTGATTGGCAGGACGGATGAGAAACGCGGCCTGCCGGGGAAGGGGCTGCGAGTGACGTTCCGGAACCTCTTCCTCCACCGGCGGGACAGTCACGCGCGCGGCGTAACAGAATGCGCTCGGCGACGGGTGCTCCAGCCCGTCAGCCGAGCTGTGGATTGCCATTGCACAAAGGGGGAGCTTCCATGAAACGGTGTCTTGCGTTGTTGACTCTGGGATTTCTCGGGACGGCCCTGCCGGGCTTGGCGGTGGATAAGGAAGTCATCCAGCTTCAGCAAAACGTCGCTCTCTTGCTGGGGACGGTGCGGGAATTGCAACGGAGCTTCGACGAGCGGATGGCCGTGATGCGCACGCTCGTCGAGCAGTCTTCCGACCGCATGAATCAATTCCAGGACCGCATGACGCAGCTCAATTCCGCCGTGGCGGATATGCAGAAGTCCTTGCAAACTTCCGTGGGGAATGCCGGCCAAAAAGTGGATAACGTTGGCGGCCAACTCCAGGGAGTGCAAGCACTTGTGGAAGAACTGCGCGTGCGGCTGGACAAGCTCTCCCAGCAGGTCGCCAAGATCGAGTCCACGACCCAGACCATCTCCGCCGCCACCTCCCCTAGCAGCAGTTTCGGACCGCCCCCAGGGGCAGACCCTGGAACGACAGCGGCTGCGCCGGCCCCGGACGTGCTTTACAACACGGCCCTGCGGGATTACACCAGCGGAAATTATCCACTTTCGTTGCAAGAGTTTACGGACTATCTGCGTTATTACCCCAGCACCTCGCTGGCCTCCAACGCGCAGTTCTATGTCGGGGACATTTACTATCAGCAAGGGCAGTTCGAGAAGGCGATCCAGGAATACGACAAAGCCATTGAGCAGTACCCGACCGGAAACAAATCGGCCGCCGCCCAACTCAAGAAAGGTTTTGCTCTCGTTAACTTAGACCTGCGGACCCAGGGCATTCAGGAACTCAACAGCCTGCTCAAGCGTTTCCCCAACACCCCGGAAGCCTCTCTCGCTCAGGACAAATTGTCGGCCCTGGAGGCCGAAAAACCGGCCCCCGCTCCCCGGCGACGGACGACCCGATAACCGCAGGCTTCCCCTTTGGTTCTACTTTCTCTGGGATTCGCGCAAGTCGGATTGCAGCTCATTCTGACTTCTGATTTATCATCTCGAACCCGGCACGCCGGGAGAGAGACCCTCATTTCCTTTTCTTCCTCTGGCAATCTGCGGATATGTCTTGCGTCTTCCGGTTTTCCACTAACCACTTCTTTCGTGCCCGCTCGCTCACGGACGCGGCTCGGACAAACGCGGCTCGGTTGTTGACGGGAAGCTAGGCCTCCCGTACAATAAATGGGTAAACAGGGCGAAGTGCCCCGAAGGTCCCCAGAGGAGAAACGATGGCGAACCACTATTCGGCTTTGAAGCGAATCCGACAGACTCACAAGCGCACGGCACGAAACCGCACGAGCAAAGGCGTGCTCCGGGGCGCGTTGCGGCACATGCGGGAGACCCTCGCCGAAGGGAATCTCGAACCATCGCGGCAGCAGTTGCCCGCAGCCTTCTCCCGCGTGGACAAGGCCATCCAAAAAGGGGTCCTGCACAAGAACACGGCGGCGCGCTTGAAGTCCCGCCTCATGGCACGGCTCCACAAGATCGAGCAAACCAAAGCAGCGTAAGCAATCAAACAGGGAACAGGGAATAGGGAATAGGGAACAGAACGAACCCTCGTCCTCTATCGAGTCGCCCGCCATTGTCACGCTCAGTGTGTCTCCCGAACGGTGTAAAATAGTGAGGGGAGGGAAGCGATGGAGGCTCGAAAACCGAGCGCGCCTCACTTCTACGCGGGCGATTGCGCCCGCATGGCAGACCGCTTCTTGCAGGGGTTTGTGGCGCCGCCGGAGCCGGCCCGCGTCGTCGCGGGGATTGTTCCCCATGCTGGCTGGCAGTACTCCGGGGCGGTCGCCGCCAAAGTCTTTGCGAGCATCAGCGCCAAGGCTCGCCCGACCACGTTCGTGATCTTCGGCGCCGTCCACCGCTGGGCCGGGATCAACGGCGTCTATGCGCGAGGCGCGTGGACCACGCCGCTCGGGGCCGTCGCTGTGGACGAAGCCCTCGCCGCCCGCATCCTCGAAGAGACCCCCGAATGGACGGTGGATGAGCCCAAGGCCCACAGTGGGGAGCACTCGATTGAAGTCGAGCTTCCGTTCGTGAAATACCTGTTTCCCGAAGCCCGCGTCGTTCCCATCGCCGTCAATCCGGATTCGCGGGCCGTCCCCTTGGGGCAGCGGATCGGCGAGATCGTGAAGAGGCTTGGGGCCACCGTGGTCTTCATCGGGTCGAGCGATCTCACGCATTACGGAGACGTCTACGGATTTACGCCCGCGGGCTTCGGGCCGCGCGCCCACCGCTGGATGCAAGACAACGACCAACGCATCCTCCGCCTGGTCGAGCAGATGAAGGCTGCGGAAATTCCGGAGGAGGCGCAGCGGCACTCCAATGCCTGCGGCGCGGGAGCCATCGCCGCTACGGTGGCCGCGGCCCGCGTCCTGGGCGTCGAGCGCGGATTCGTGCTCGAGCACACCACCAGCTACGACGTGGTTCCGGACGGCGAGTTCCGCATGGCGGTCGGATATGCCGGGGTTGTCTTTGGAGCGGTGGGGGGAGCGGTGGGGGGAGCGGCGGGGAGCGGTGTGGGTGCGGCGTGACTCTTGGGAGTATCTTAAATGAAGTGCCCCATCTGCAAGAAACGCGTCGAGCCGTCGGACCCGGAGGTTCCGTTTTGCAGCGAGCGCTGCCGGGTCGTGGACCTCGGCAACTGGGCCGACGGCACGTATCGGCTCGCGGTCCCGCTTCCCGACGCGGAGGAGTCCGCCCCGGAGACGCAGCCCAGCCCCGCTTCGGAATCAAACGGGAAATGAATGCAGCCCAGCCATTCAACTTCCAAATTCATTCGGGACAGCCGTTTCGGAATAATGAATTTGGAATTCGCGCTTCTTTCCAACTATACTGGCCGCCTATACTTGCACCCGATACTGGCAAGGCCCCCCCTCCCGGCTTGAAATGTTCTTTCGCAGAGATTCTTGAGAGGGAATTTTACCGGCTATAATATCTGTATTGATCGAACGACGAGGAGGAGGGGAGGGAAGCACTGCGATTCCCTTGTTCCCGGAACGCAACAGGGCCGGGCGGAGGATGCTTCGAGTTCCTCCGGCGGGCCGGGGGGTCGAGGATGTTTCTTTCCGTGGGGGGGCAGCCCAGGCTGGTGAACGATGACCAAGTCGCTGAGTCAATTTTTCAACCGGCGGCCTATGGACGGCAAACCGCATATTGAGCAGGTCGCTCCGCGAGCGGCGATTGTGGGAGGCGAAGTTCAGATCCGCGGGAACGGGTTTTGCTCCAACGGCCAGTCCCGTCCGCAGGTTCGGTTCGGGGGCCTGGAGGCGAGCCTGGTGGTCAGTTCCGATCGCTATCTGGTCGCGCGGGTGCCCGACGGAGCCGTTTCCGGCGAGCTGGTGGTCGGCAACGGAAAAGAATCGAGCAATTCCTGCCTGGTCGAGATCGGCGTGGCCATCGCGGAGAACATGCATCCGGTGGCCAACCCCGCCATTGACAAGGCCGGCAATATCTTCGTCACCTTGAGCGGCTCCCGCGGACAGAGAGCTCCCGTTTCCGTCTACAAGATTGACAGCAACTACAGCGTCAAGCCGTTCCTCACCGACATCATGAACCCGACCGGCCTGGCGGTGGATCGCAACGGTAATCTGTATGTTTCCAGCCGCCATGACGGCAATATCTACCGGGCGGCGCCGAACGGAACCGTCACCGTGTATGCCGAGGGCATGGGCATCGCCACCGGAATCGCCTTTGACTTTGATGACTATCTCTACGTGGGAGACCGCAGCGGCACCATCTTCAAGATTGCCCCCGACCGCCAAATCTTTGTCTTTGCCACGCTCGAGCCGAGCATCTCGGCGTACCATCTGACGTTCGGCTCGGACGGCTATCTCTATGTGACCGGCCCGACCACGTCCAGCTTCGACTGCGTTTACCGCATCGCCAGAAGTGGCGACGTGGAAAAGTTTTTCCGAGGGCTGGGACATCCTCAGGGCATGGCCTTCGATATTCACGGGAACCTCTACGTGGCTGCTTCCCAAGCCGGCCGGAAGGGGATTTTCCGCATTACCCCCCAAGGCCAGGCGGAACTGGCCGTGTCCGGAGTCGGCCTCGTGGGATTGGCCTTCACCAACGGCCCGGCCGCCATCCTGGCCAGCAACCAGACGGTCTATCACCTGAATTGGGACATCCGAGGGAAGCCGCTGCTCGTCTGAGCCGTCTCGGCGCAGGACGAAATCAAAATTGGCCACAGAGGCACAGAGACACCGAGAATGGAAAGAAACTCTAAATTCCAAGCTCTAAATCCTAAACAATGTCCAAATTTCAAATTCCAATTTCCAAACCGCTCCGCCTTGGGATTTGTTTAGGATTTAGGATTTGGGATTTCTCCTCACTGCTTGCCTCTGTGGCTAGTCTCATGGCATTTCTCAGAGTCTACACGGTTTTTGAATACGCTCTAAAGGCGCAACGCCTTGTTCTTGAACAGGAATTTCTCTGTGTCTCAGTGCCTCTGTGGCTAACTTCATGAACGCAGAGATCATTGCCGTCGGCTCGGAACTTCTCACCCCCCACCGCAGCGATACCAACTCGCTCTTTCTCACCGAACACCTGAACCGGCTCGGCGTGGACGTGGTCTACAAGACCATCGTCGGCGATGATCGCTCCCGCCTGACCGAGACCATCTCGCTCGCCCTGAGCCGCTCCAATGTGATCTTGACCATTGGCGGACTCGGGCCTACCGAGGACGACCTGACGCGGGAGTGTGCCGCCGCGGCGCTGGGGCGGCCCTTGCATCGGGACGATGCCATCGTCGAAAGCATTGCGGCCCGGTTTCGCGCCCGGGGGTTGCGGATGCCGGAGATCAACCTCCGCCAGGGGATGGTGATCGAAGGAGCCGTGGTCCTGCCGAACCCCAAGGGCACGGCTCCCGGCCAGTGGATCGAGGATCGCGGGAAAATCTTGATTTTGTTCCCAGGCCCACCGAGAGAATTGAAGCCGATGTTCGAAAGCGTCGTCCTGGCGCGCTTGCGGGAGAAAGTGCCGCCGGCGGCCATCCGCGTCCGGGTGTTGCGGCTGACGGGTCTGACGGAATCGGCCGCGGAGGAACTCGCTGCTCCCCTCTATACGCGCTACTCGAACCCCGTCACGACCATCCTGACCGCTCCCGGAGAAATCCAGCTTCATCTGAAGGCTTTCGGAAACGACGAAGCGGAGGCGCAGGCGCGTGTGGACGACCTTTCGCCGCAACTCGAAGCCGTCCTGGCCGAGCACATTTTTTCAACCGACGGAGCGAGTCTCGAAGAGGTGGCCGGGCGCGGCTTGCTGGCCCGGCGCGCCACCGTGGCGGTCGCCGAGAGTTGCACCGGCGGACTGCTGGCCCAACGCATCACCAGCGTTCCCGGCAGCTCGGAATACTTCCTGGGCGGCGTGGTGTGCTATAGCAATGCGTGGAAATCCGACTGGCTGGAGGTTTCCCAGGAAAACATCGAGCGGCACGGAGCGGTCAGCCCGGAGGTTGCCCGGGCGTTGGCCGAAGGAATTCGGCGCAAGGCTTGCGCGAC
>MEKR01000138.1 GCA_001767035.1 Acidobacteria bacterium RIFCSPLOWO2_02_FULL_61_28 | reverse complement strand
TGACCAGCATCATCGAGCAGTATATCCGGCGCTACCCGGATCAGTGGTTGTGGATTCATCGCCGCTGGAAGACGCGCCCGGCGGGCGAGCCGCCGCTCTACTCCTGAACATCCGCCTCCGGATCATCCGCCGCGGCTTGTTCGGCGGCGAGCGTCCGCCGGCTACCCGCGCGTGAGTCGCGGCAGATCCCGCGCTTCGAGTGCCGGATGAATTCAACCAGGTGCCGCGCCTCCGGGGTTGGAATCTCCTTTGCGATCCGGTCCAGGGCTTCTTCGAGAGGCAGGCGGGAACGGTAAAGAATTTGGTAGGCCTGTTTCAATTGCAGAATAGCGTCCTTGCTGAACCCGGCTCGCCGCAGCCCGACCAGGTTCAAGCCGTGCGCGGTCACGCTGTAGTCGGAAGCGAGCACAAACGGCGGAACGTCGAGGTTGACGCGCGTGTTGCCGCTGATCATCGCCAGCCGCCCGATCTTCGAGAACTGATGCACGAGCACGCCGGCGGAAAGAAAGGCGCCGTCCCCGACCTCAACGTACCCGGCGAGCGAGCAGTTGTTGCACACCACAATGTTGTTTCCGATACGGCAATTGTGGGCGATGTGGGTCCCGATCATGATGTAATTGTCGTCGCCGATCACCGTGGCCGATTCCGGCGGCGTCCCGCGGCTGGCGCTCGAGTTTTCCCGAAAGACGTTGCGGCGGCCGATCTTGAGGTAAGACCGCTCGCCGGTAAAGTTCCTGTCTTCGGGATCGTTTCCGAGGACCACGCCGGGGTAAAGATGGTTGTCTTCCCCCAGAGTCGTGTACCGCTTGATTACGACGTGCGAGTCCAGGCGCGTCCCCGCGCCGATCTCGACGTCGTCCTCGATCACGCAGAACGGCCCGACCGAAACGTTGTCGGCGATCTTCGCCTGCGGGCTGATGATGGACGTGCTGGAAATTTCAATCGCCACAGGTTCCTCGCATTTCCAATGCGCCGCGCTCTCGCGGTATACTCCGTAATTCGGGCCTGCCTGGTTGCGGAAGGTTCAACGGCGGCTCGGATTCACTAGGATACTACAAGCAACGGAGGAGGATGGAGTTCGTGGAGTCGCCGATGGAAACAGAAATAACGGTCCGCGAGTTGGCGGAGCGGCTCGGGGGAGAGCCGGAAGGCGACCTCGAGAGGCAGCTCCGGGGGGTAGGCCCGATCGAGAGCGCGGGCGCGTCGGAGGTTTCCTTCTTGGAATCCGCCCGCAACGCGCCACAGGCTCTAGTATCGCAAGCCGGCTGCTTGCTCGCGCCGCCGGGCGTGGCGCTGCCCGACAAGACCGTGATCCGCGTGCGGAATCCCCGTTCCGCAATGGCCCGCGCGGTGGAGCTGTTTCATCCCCCCCCGCCGCGACAGCCCGGCATCCATCCCACGGCGGTGATCGGCGACGACGTGGCGATTGGAACGGACGTTGAGATAGGGCCGTATGTTGTGATCGGCGACCGCGTTGAGATCGGCGCCCGCTCCTCGATCGGCGCCGGTTGCGTGCTTGGCGAGCAGGCCGTGCTTGGAGAGGATTGCGTGCTCTACCCGCGCGTGACACTCTATCCGGGCGTTCGGCTAGGCTCCCGCGTCATTCTCCACAGCGGCTGCGTCGTCGGCAGCGACGGCTTTGGATACATTTTCGAGAACGGCCGCTACTCCAAATTCCCGCAAGCCGGAAGCGTCGAGATCGCCGATGACGTGGAGGTCGGAGCCAACACCACCATTGACCGCGGGGCGCTCGGGCCGACCGAGATCGGGCGCGGCACCAAGATTGACAATCTGGTCCAAGTGGCCCACAACGTACGGATCGGCGAGCACTGCGTGATCGCCTCACAAACGGGGATTTCCGGCAGCGTTGTCATTGAAGACAACGTCGTGATCGCCGGGCAGGTCGGCATCGGCGACCACGCACGTGTCGAGAAAGGAGCGGTGCTGGGAGGGCAGTGCGGCATTTTGCCGCACAAGATTGTCCGCGCCGGCCAAACCGTCTGGGGCACGCCCGCTCGCCCCCTGAAACAACATTTGGAGCAGCAAGCCCTGGTTGCGCGCCTGCCGCGACTTGTCGGAAAAGTGTCTCCGCCGCGAAAGCGTTTCCGCCGCGAGCCGAATGAGTAGCCTGCGATCCCCACCACCACAAGAGAATTCGGACCCATGTCCGGGTGAGAGCCGTGACTCGGGGGAACTCACCGCGCTCCAATGTGAGTCGAGGCTTTCCCGCCTCCCATGCTAAACTGAAAAGTATGGACCCGGCGGCAACCAGGATGACTTACGACCAGCTTCGCCTCTTGCCAGACGACAGAAATCGGTACGAGCTCTTTGACGGAGAACTGGTGATGACCCCCTCCCCCACTCCACGCCACCAGCAGATTCTGGTGCGACTTCTCGCGCGCGTCTGGGCCCATGTGCAGGCCTACAACCTGGGCGAAGTCTTCGTCGCGCCTCTGGATATCATCTTCGACCAGTACACCGTGCTGCAACCCGACATTCTGTTCGTCAGCCGGCCGCGAGTTCCTTGGGTCGTGAAAGAACGGATCGAAGGATCGCCGGACCTGGTGGTGGAAATTCTTTCGCCCACCACCATCGAGAAGGACCGCTTCCGGAAACTGGCCCTGTATTCGCAGTTTGCCGTCCGCGAATATTGGATCGTGGACCCGGACGAGCAAGCCATCGAACTCTATCTGCGCGCCGGGGAAGAACTCAAGTGGGACCGGCGGTTCTTCTCGGACGAAACCTTCGAAAGCCCTCTCCTGGCCGGTTTTCAGCTCCCCGTCAGCAGCCTGTTTCGCTGAGCCGTTCTCCTTTCCCCAGCGCGGTCGCAGTTTGGAAGGCTGGCGGGGAGAAATCCGTCTGCCCATGTTACAATGACGTCTATGAAGGCTGCTGCTACAAAGATGACCTATGCCCAGTTGTGCCTGCTTCCCGACGACAGGAAGCGGCACGAGTTGATTGACGGAGAACTCATAATGACCCCCGCGCCAACACCGAAGCATCAACGAATTGCCGGTGAGCTCTTTTCGCTTCTACTAGAGTATGTGAAGGCGAACGCGCTTGGCGAAGTCTACATTGCTCCGGTGGACGTGGTGTTTGACGACCACACGGTCTTGGAGCCGGACCTCTTGTTCATCAGCCAGGCGCGGCGGGGCATTGTGGGAGAAGACGCCATTCATGGCGCCCCGGAGCTTGTAGTAGAAGTCCTCTCACCCAGCACCTTTTATCATGATCTCCGGCGAAAGATGACCGCTTATTCGCAGTTTGGCGTTCAGGAATATTGGATCGTGGACCCGGAGAAGCAGACGGTGGAACTCTACGGGCGTGGCGCGGAAGAGCTGCAATTGACCCGGCGGTTTTCCTCGGAGGAGACGCTGGAGAGTTCACTCCTTCCCGGCTTTCGGCTTGCCGTGAACAGCAATTTCTAGTTTGGACGGGGTGTATTCGGTTTCAGGGCCTGCCTAACGCGGTCGGACGGCGGACCTGGACTTGGCGTCCCACCTCGATCATCATCAAATCCTCGCCCACTTCCAAGGGACCGGAATAGGTCTTTCGTGTCGCGGCGATTAACTCTTCCGCCCTCACGTCGCCGACGATATGCGAATACACCGCCAGCTTTGGTCTCACGCGAGTGAAGATTTCCCCGGTCTGCTCCGGAGTCGTGTGATGGTCAATGACGCTCTGGATTTGCTCCGGGGTTCGCCCACGAGCTCGGGCGGCCGCCCGGAAGGAATCCGACGCGATCACTTCGTGAATCAAAAGGTCCGCTCCATTCGAAAACCGGATGAGGTTCTCGGAAAAGCGCGTGTCCCCGGAGAGAACAACGGAGCGACCCGCATAATCTATCCGATAGCCAAGCGCCGGCTTGACGGGACCATGGTTGACATCAAACGCCGTCACTTTGACACCGTTTTGCTCGTATACCACATCTTCTTTGCTGTCTTTGGCCATGACCGCAACGCCTTGCGCCGGAGACTTCTCATCCACATCCCGGCGCATGTGAATGTCGAACTGGTAGGCCTTCTCCAAGTGCGACATCATCTCCTCGGTCCCCGCCGGTCCCCAAACGCGAAAGGGGACTTGCCGGCCATAAACCCATCCCGTCAGCCACAGGTCGGGAATCCCCACCACATGATCCGAGTGCAAGTGAGTGAGGAATAAACCGGTCACGGCTTGAAATGGGATTTGAAGCTGATAGAGGCGTTGCGCGGCACCCCGGCCGCAGTCGAACACCAGCTTCTCTGGACCGGCTTCGACCAGGATGCTGGGGCCAAATCGGTCCATGCGCGGCTGCGGACTGCCGGTGCCGAGCAGCGTTACCTTGATTGTCTGCGCCTGTGCGAGCAGAGGAGCCAGACAGAGTAACCCCAAGCCCATCACTTTGCAGAACCCGGTGACACCCTTCATTTTGTTTTTCCTTCCAATGAAATTGGCTCTTAGCGCGCCTATCATACACCGGATGGTTCCGGTCCGAGAGTATGGTTTCCGAAGAGTCAGAAATAGCGACGCCCGTAATCTTCCGGGGTGCGCCCGATCAACCGCAACCCCATGCCACGGCCCAGGGTTCGAGGCCGAATTCGCTCTCGCGACAGAAACGGCGGTAGACCCGAGCGTGGCCGGCTCGGATCATTTCTTCATTGACCCGCGTTTGTCCGCACCAGACGACCGCCAACGTCCGCCCGTAGGCGTCGGTACGCTGGAGATCGTCTTGATCCACCAGCGCCGTTGACCCCACGGGGCAAAGCTGCCGCAGGTACTCGGTGGAGGCGGGTCCTTCGGGCGTGCCTCGTTCCGGCGCATTCACCAGCACCAGCCGGATTCTCTCGCCGTTGACGTCCAGCGTGTCGCCATCCACAACGCGCGTGACGACGCCCGTAAAGCAGCCCTCGGTTCCGCTGCATCGCGAGTCTTCCGGCCCTCGGAAATAGGTTGGGCGAACGAAATAATGGTAGGCGGCCACCGCCAACGATACCAGCAGAAGAAGGACACGGATTCGTTTCTTACCCTTCCCTCGGAGGCGGAGCCGGCGCATCCTCTATTCTGTAGCCGCATCGCCTGCGAAACGCAACTTTCGACGCACCCTTAAGGTGCTAGAATGACGCCATGAAGATGGTCGTGGTGGGCGGCAACAGCCGCGACATCGGCAAGACCTCGGTCGTGGCCGGGCTGATCAGCGCGTTGCCCTGGTACAACTGGACCGCCATCAAGCTCACGCAATACGGACACGGCGCCTATTCGGAGGATGGAGAAGAGTATGACGCCGCCTCCGACGCGCCTCCCTTCGTCATTACGGAAGAGACCGATCGCAGCGGCAAGACCGACACCTCACGCTTTTTGGTGTCTGGGGCGAGGCGGGCGTTGTGGGCGCGCGTGCGGATGGGAACCCTGCAAACTGCTCTCCCGGCATTGCGGCAGGCGATTGCCAACGACGAGCCCTTCGGCTCCGCTCAGGGCAGGCACGTCATCATCGAAAGCAACAGCATCCTGCGTTACTATCAGCCGAATGTGTACCTGACGGTCTTAGACCCCGCTCGGCGGGACTTCAAAGACTCGGCGCGGGAGTTTCTGGCGCGGGCCGATGCCTGTTTGATTTTGGAGTCGGGCCTGGAACAAGCTGTCTGGGAGGAGATTTTGGTGGAGTTAATTCGCGGCAAACCCGCTTTTTCTATTCATCCGCCACGCTACGTAACGCCTGAGATCGCAACCTTTGTGGAGGGGCGGCTCGCCGCGACCGAAAAAGCACTGGCACTTCCGAGGTAGCCTTTCCCCTATGACCGCCATCGCTGGGGGATATCGTCCGGGAAAAGCTCCGGCACGGGCGCAAAGGATTCTTTGCTGCACGACCCGAAGATTTGCTCTTGGAGGCGCTAATCGGCCGTGGCGAGCGGCACGGATGGAGAGGGCTGCTCTTCCCTCCGCTCGGGCCGCCGCTCGGGCCGCTCGGGCAGGAAGGGCTGCGTAAGCATAAAAGTGAGGCCGAGGCTGCCGGGGTTCTGGAATCCTCGCAGGCCGGTGATCATCGCTGCTTGCCCGGCAGCCGGCTCCGGAACATAGGTGTGGAACAGGCGGTCCCAGCAGGAAAAGTTCTCGCCAAGATTCTTTACCTGTTCCCATTCTTCTACCGAATGATGAATGCGATGCAAGTCCGGCGTGATGAAGACGACGCGCGCGATCTTCTCAACCCATTTCGGAAGCGACGCATTGGCGTGTGCGAAGAAACCCAGGAAAGCACGGGACAGTTCGGCGGCCAGAACCGCCACGGGCGGAGGAGCAAGGACCACGACCACGGAGAGATACACCCCTTGCGTCACAAGAGACTCAATCGGATGAAAGCGGAAGGTAGTGGATAAGTCATATTCCGGATCGGAGTGATGCACCTGGTGCACGCGCCATAAAATGGGGAAGGAGTGCCACGCCCGGTGCACCGCATACTTGGTCAGATCGAGCAGGAGGAGGGCGAGAATGCACCGTGCGGCAAACGGCATCCAGGGTTGATTCAAGAGACCGAGTCTGCTGCCCTCGACCGATGCGGCGACCAGCACAGGGCCGACTCCATACAACCCCCTTGTGAGGATCCCGCCTGAAATCCAGATCAGCGAGTGCTTCCCCCACCGTGTCCCCAGAGGCGCAGCGAGTTCGCGTCTGGCCCGGCAGGTCTCCCAAACTGCGATGCCGAGGAACGACACCACTAATACGAACCAGTAAGGGTCGCTCGCGATTCGAATCCAATCCATAAGCTTCACTGCTCTATGGCAGGCCTGAGTGGGTGGAACTGTTAAGCGAATTGCAGGCTGATTCGGGGCGTAGGGTTGGCTCGGGTTGCCGCGTCAGAGTGGCTTCACACCTGTAGACCGCGGTTCCCCCGACGCCGCTCGGGAGGGAAGGCGCGCTTCGCATACAATCGCCTTGACTTGCGATGAACTGCGCGATACACCTGCCGGAGAAATTCTATACATCCGGCATTGCCAGCTATAACTTCGGGTTCTTTGACCGTCGCCCTCTCCACAAACCAATGGCACCCGCGCCAGCAGCCAGCAGGAGCAAAGACGCGGGCTCCGGGACCTTAGGAGCCTCTCCCGCCAGCAACGATGGAGCCATCCCAACCATCATAATCAATACCAAAGCCGCCAATCCGATTCTCATTGGTACCTCCCGCCAATCTTCTGAAACTATTCCTTCGGGTCCTTTGGCCGTCGCCCTCTCCACAAACCAATGGCGCCAGCGCCAGCGGCCAGCAGAAGCAAGGACGCGGGTTCCGGGAGCGTGCCGTTCTCCGCCCCCCACAGCAGAGATGGACCCATTCCAACCATCACAAACAAAACCCAAACAGCCACCAATTTACCCATTGGTCACCCTCCCGCCAATATTCTGAAACTATTCCTTCGTGTTCTTTGCCCGTCTCCGGCTCACCAAGCTCGCGCCGGGCATTAAACGAAGCGACGCCGCGCAGCGCCAGCAAGTCCCAGCAGCCCAATGACGAGCGTCAGCAACGTGGACGGCTCGGGAACCTCAGGCCTGTTCAGAGTCTGGGCCAGGTAAATCGGTTCGTTAGTTTGGTTGTCCGTAACCGCAAAATTAAAGGTCACCGACTCACCAACGGCAACCAATCCGTTATGGAAGTTCAGGTAGTCTCTGATGTCCTCGATCGCAGAGTAGGTAGCAAACTTGTCTGACGAGAAAAGAAGGCCGCTTCCCTGCGCGAAACTCAAACCATCACCATCAAAGGATGGCAAGGCCGGATCGATCCGGAGCTCCAGCTCGAACGATGTCCAGTCAACCCCCGAGTCGTTCAATATGGTTTTTTGAAACCACTTCCCGTAGAGATAGCCGATCCCCGTTGCATCATCGGGTCCAACAGGCGCGCAAAGATCACAGGCCAACTCAAGGATACCTGAGCTGGTCATGGTCTCTCTGATTGACCATGGGTCAGCCGAAGTACCGGCGGTCGCAGTACTGTAACCATCGAGAGAGATTCCACCACTATATACACTAATGACGGTATCTGCTTGCGCGACTGCGCATCCAAGCAGGACCACCGCCGCAATTGCCAGGAGATTTTTCTTCATTTTTTTACTCTCCATTGTTTTGAAATGGTTCGGCTCGGGCCTGAAATTTGCTCTCGAGGCACGAAAACCACAGCAATTACCCGCATTTCTGATACCAAACTGGAAACCAGCTAACTTATTGAAAATACAGATTCCTTTTAGGTCCAGGATTTCCGGGTTGAGGAAAAAGAGAATTCTTTTTCCCTTTTTTAACAATACCTTAGCCTTGGTCTGGTGGGATTTCTGTGCGAGCCGCCCGATCATTCCTCGAACCCCGAGGGGAGGAATGCCGGGTGATCAGGGAGCCGAGCGGCCCCTAACTCCTAGGTCTTTGCTGCAAAGTTCCGGCTCCTGGCTCTGCGGGCGGCTCGGGGCAGCCCGGCTCGCGTTTGAAGAGCGTGGGACGGTCTTTCTCTTCCTTGTCGAGTTCCTCGCCAATTTTCTTCAAGTGCGCCTTAATCGCCAGGAACTCGCTGGTATTCTCGACGGCCTGTTCTTGCTTCGGGAGGAACGAAATCTCGCGGAAGACCCCGACGATCCGGTCGTAGAAAGCGGGGTGCGTGCGGAAAAAGCTGGTCTTTTCGACGTAGCCTTCTTTCGACGCCATGACGTCGAAGAACTGGATGAAGCCCTCGGGGTTGTATCCGGCCTTCCAGACGTACTGCGCGCCGAGGATGTCGGCCTCCATCTCGTAGTCGCGGCTCACGCCGAGCAACTGGAGGCTCAAGGCCAGGCCCAGGCCGTAGAAACCGTACTGGAGCGCGTAGTAGGTCCCGATCCCGGCGACCCCGCCGGTCAGGATGAGCGCCGCAATCTGTGCGGCCTGGTAGATCACGCTGGCGATGGTAGCCTTCTTCATCAGCCGGTGGCTGTGACGGGCCACGTCGTGCGAAATCTCATGCGCCAGCACGCCCGCCAGTTGCGCTTCGTTCTGCGTCTCTTCGAGCAGTCCCCGATTCACATAGAGAAAGCCCCCCGGCAGCGCGAAGGCGTTAATCTCTTTCGAGTTCAGAACCCGTACATTCAGGGGAACCTTCAGGTCCGAATTCCGGGCGATGTTCTGCCCCAGCCGGTTGACGTATTCGGCCACCGTAGAGTCTTCCAGCTCCTTGGGGATCATTCCCATCTGCTTCATCTGCTCGACGGCTTCCTGGCCGGCTTTGATGTCGTCCTCTTGGTTGGCTTCGATGGTGCGGAAGCCGATGCTCTGCACGTCGCCCCACTTGCGGGTGCGGGCCTGTCCGGATTCGATGGCCTGCGTAATCTCGCGCTTGGCCGCGGGCCATTTCTCGAGCAGATCGAGCTTGGCGTTGTAGTTCTCGTACTCGACCGGAACGCCACTCTGGAGCGCGACCTTTAGGTCGGCCAGTTGGGCCTGGAGGGATTGGATGCGGCAATGGAGATCGTGGCGCTGGTTCTTGACCGTTTCGCTCTCGACGGCGGATTTCTCGTTGAGCTGCTTCAGATCGGCTTGCACCTGCCGGACCTGTTTCTCGAGGTCGTCCTGCTTGCGCTTGAGGTTGTCCTTCTTGGCCTTCTCTTCCTTCTTCAGGCGCTCACGGACCGCCTGAAACTGCTGGCTCGTGAACTTGAGGGTCGGCGCCAGAGTCAGCAATTCGAGATAAGGCTTCTTGAGCAGCGGGTCAATCCCTGGCGTGTCCTCGACAACGGCGGCCGTCGCGTACACGCTAGGATAGTTGGTCGAAACCAGCAGGGTAAAGCAGAGCGCCACGCTCAACCACTTCTTCATCCATTCCTTCATAGTTCCTCCATAGTTCCTCCTGGCACCTCTACTACCAATGGATTCTCGATCCTGCCTGAAAGATGCCTGAATTCGATCTGGCAACCGGTTCCCGTAACCAGATGGTCAACGAGCCGGTGTGATATACTGAGGCGGTTTTGGAAACACAAGAGGCTGTTGCATACCCTTCTTTGGGATCCCGTCAGGGCATCCCGGCAAGCCGGGATGCCGAAAACGCGCGACCCACAAGGGGGCTTTAGCCCCTGAGGTTTGTCCCTCAGCGGCTGAAGCCGCAAGGAAAAAGCTATACTTGCGGACCGGACGGCACGACTGAAGTCGTGCCCTGACGGCCCCCAATGGGTTTCGCAACCGCTTCGAGGAAGATACCCCGCGACATGAAATGCCCATTCTGCGGTCATCCGGAAGACAAAGTGGTGGATTCCCGCGAAGGCAAAGAGCACCTGGCCATTCGCCGGCGGCGGGAGTGCCTCGGCTGCAAACGCCGCTTTACCACCTATGAGCGCGTGGATGAAATCCCTTACATGGTCGTGAAGAAAGACGGGCGGCGGGAGAAATTCGACCGCCAGAAGATTCTGGCGGGCTTGCTGCGCGCCTGCGAAAAACGCCCCGTCAGCATGACCCGCCTGGAGGAAATCGTCAACCACGCCGAGGCGCTGGTGATTGATGCGGCCGACCGCGAAGTCCCCTCGCAGCAGATCGGCGAACTCCTGATGACCCGCCTCCGCGAGCTGGACAAGGTGGCCTACGTCCGCTTCGCTTCTGTTTACCTGGATTTCAAAGATGTCAAAGAGTTCATGGACGAGTTGAAAGACCTGCTCCGCTCGCCGCGCTCGTAAATCGCCGGCCAACCTGCGTAATACCACCCAGTCCCTTCCTAGAGGTTCGTTAGATTCCCCAGCAACGTTGTGCCTCTCGATTGAAACTAAAGGAGAAAACGGAATAGTGAGGATGGAAGAAGGCTTGCAGGTCTTTTAGATGGAGATCAAAAGATAATGCGCCGGAGCATGAAAAACGCAAGAGACAGGAGGATTCCATGAAGGCTTCCGAGGTCATGCAGAGACCCGTGCTGGCGACAACGTTGCGGGCCTCCGTTCGGGACGTCGCCACACAGATTGTCGTCAACGAAATCAGCGGCATGCCGGTTACAGATCAGGATGGCCGAGTGCTGGGCGTCATCACGGAGGCGGACATCATGGCTGCTCTGATTGATGGCAAGAACCTGGAAGACCTGACCGCCCAGGACCTCATGTCTCCTGAGCCGATCACCGTAGATGCCGACACCCCCATGGACGAAGTCATGCGGCTGCTGGAAGAGTGCGGCGTATTGCGGGTCCCGGTGACTTCGCAGGGGAAAGTCGTCGGAATCATCTCGCGCAGAGACATCATCCGGTCGGTGCTGGAACCGGAGTTCCTGACCTTCGGCTAGTGCTCCTCCCCGGCTGGATTGGTGACGCAGGAGGGCCTCATGATTCTTCCAAGATTTGTTCCACTCCTGATGGGCGCCCTGGTGGTGATGCAATTGACCCCCAGGGCGGATGCCCAGCAAGCAGGCACGAAAGATCAGACCCCAAGTTCTCGGACCCCGGATCAATTGATTGAATCTCTGAAAGGTTCGGAGCTATTCCGCGCCTACTGCGCTGCCTGCCACGGGACAGACGCAAAAGGCGCAGGACCTGCCGCATCGTCCCTGAAAGCAAAGGTCCCGGACCTGACGCGCATTGCTCAACGGAGAGGCGGCAACTTCCCCGCGCAGCAAATCGAAAAGATCATTACGGGCGAGGAAACCGTGACGGCAGCGCACGGGTCGCGCGAAATGCCCGTTTGGGGGCCATTCTTCGGGCAAATTCAGAGGGACCAGGACCTCGGCAAAGTCCGCACGCGCAACCTCGCTACCTACCTCGAATCGCTTCAGGTGAAATGAGGGGATTGCCTGCGTCCGCTTCGCCTCGGTCTATCTCGATTTCAACGCCGTTACGGAATTTATTGACGAGTTGAAGGACTTCCTGCACCCGTCGCGGGTCGACAGATTACCAGCGACTGAAGAGTGCAGTATTCAAGGTTGTGCGCGATCCGGCTCGAAGCTGATTCTCAGACGGGTTCCTGTAGCTGCGGCAAGACGTTCTAGAGTGTGTGTGGATGGCCGAACTCGGCCGCTTTCCAAGCGGGCGATGACGGACTGGCTGGTCTCCATACGCTCGGCGAGTTGCTCCTGAGTGAGCCCGGCCCGCACACGAGCCTGAATAACTGCTCGTGCCAGCTCGAACTCCGGCGCCAGCATTTGGTAGGCGAGCCGGTATTCTCTGTTCTTCAACCATTTCCGATGAAGCTGTCTAACTTTACTCATTGCCAATCTCCTTGGCCCGTTTCCAGGCCAGTTCAATTTCGCGCCTGGGTGTATTCTGGGTCCTTTTTCTTAAGACCCGGACAACTACAACCCGCCGATCACCCGTGGTGACGTAGATCGCGCGCGCGATGCCAGCCTTCCCTTTCATCCGCATTTCCCAAAGAGGCCCTTGCAAGTGCTTGACATGGGGCTCCCGGACTCGCTCCAGACCAAACTCCTCGATCAGATGGGCGATATTCACAAAACGAGCGCGCATATCGGATGGAAGTCCCTCCAACTCCGCATCCACAACCGCGTTAAGAGTCTCTACAGTCCACGGCATACTGCTCAATATAGTATATCTTTTTTGCTATACCGTCGGCGTTAATATTTCCGTTCAAAGTATTAGTAACTCCTGGCTCTTTTCAGTCCAGCTTTAACAGCTTCCGCGCGTTGCCTTCGTAGATTTTGGCGCGGTCGGCGGGCGCGATGGACATCGCCTCGATAGCGCGGATCGTCTCACGGATGAACCCGGGGCCTTTCTCCGGGTCAAACGGCATATCGGTGGCGAACAGGATGTGGTCGAGTCCGAAGAACGACACGCCGCATTCAAGCGGCGCGACGGCCCCGAACAGCGCCGTGTCGCCGTAAAACATCCGGAAGTAGTCGAGCGGGCGGCGCTTCAAGTTGTGTTTGACGAGGTCGCCGTCTTCTTCCGGCGTGCGCACGCCGAGTTGATCCAGCCCCGGCCCGATGCGGCCTTCAAAGTACGGCGCCATCCCGCCCGTGTGGTGCGTAATGATCTTCAAATTCGGGAAGGCGTCGAAAATTCCAGTGAACGCAATCCGGGCCATGGCGATGCTGGTTTCATAGGGCCAGCCAAACACCCACCACATCTCAAATTTAGACTTCTTCTCGACCGGATAGTCGGCAAACGTTGCGGGGCGCGACGGGTGCATCCAGATGGGGAGGTCGTGGGCGGCCATGCGCTCAAAGAGCGGGCGAAACTCCGGCTCGTCGAGCGGCCGCCCGTTGACGTTGCTGAAAATCTGCACGCCCCGCGCGCCGAGTTGCTGAATCGCACGGTCTAATTCCTTCATGCAGGCGTCCATATTGTTCAGCGGAAGCGAAGCCACAAATCCCGGGAAGCGGTCGGGATGCTTGGCAACCAGCTCGGCCATGCCGTCGTTGGCGATGCGCGCCAGTTCCGGGGAGGACTTTGAATCCCCGATGGCTTCGAGCGGCGGCGACGCCAGGCAGAAGACCTGCTGATAGCCGGGAAACTGGTCCATGATGCGAAAGCGTTGCTCCAGGTCCGTCATCACGGGAATTTCACGCACCCGTTTTTGCATATACGCGGCGCGTTCCGACATCGCCAGCATTCGATCGGAGAAGGACTTGGGAAAGATGTGGCAGAAAATATCAATTTTCATGGTGACCTCATTCCGAAGATTTGATCCGGCTTCTGCTGCTCCAACCGGGAGACGAGCATTCTACGGCAAAAGAGGCCGGAGGGGAATGAGCAGCAGTCACAGTCCCTCCTTGGCGACGCGGCGCAGCCGCTGCCAGTTCAGCCCCTCATGCGCCATCAGCGGAAGGCCGGGGATGAGGACCATCATAAACGACAAGGCCCAGAGCAGGAGGGCGGCGCTCGAGGCCATCTCGAGCGGGACGCCGAACAATTGCGCGAGCGTGAAGGCGGTGGCTACCTGCGGTCCGCCGCCCACGGCCGGTAACTGCGCGGCGGAGCCGACGATCGTTGCTATCATCACCAGCACCACGGCGCTCAGGCCCAGGCGGGAAACCGGCTCGCCCAAGGCTTGCAGCACGCTCCAGTAGGCCGCTACCACACTCAGCCAGACCAGCCAGGAAAAACCAGCGCATCGCAGCAAGCTGCGGATGTTTTCAATCCCCGTCAGGCCGGACGCGAAGTTCTCCGTGATTCTCGCAAGGAAGGCGCGAGCTTTTTCCGGAAGCGGACGACTGAGCCAATGGAGCGCCGCAAGAATCAATCGCTGTCGCCGGCGGAACTGGCTGACGGCGATCCCCAGCGCCACCGCGCCTGCGAGCAAAACGATTCCGGCCCGGCGGAAATGCTCCAGGAGCTGTTCGTGGCTCTCGTTGATGCCGGCGGGCGCAGGAAAGAAGAGCAGAGCCAGGCCCAGAATGCCGGCGACCGTAAGGCTGTCAAAGACGCGTTCGAGGGTCCAGGCCGCGAGCTGCGAGGAGACCGCCAACCCTTCCTTGCGCGCGATCAGCCAGGGCCGCACGACTTCTCCCGGACGCCCCAGCAACGCCACGGCCGTAAAGCCCACCAGGGTTCCCACCAACAGATTCCGCAGGCCCGCCGGTTTCATCGGGCGAAGGAACTCGCGCCACCGCAGGCTCCGAAATAAATAACTGCTGAAGATCAGCGCGGCCGCCACCAGGAGATATGAGAGGCGCAGACGAAGAAAGCTCTCCCAGAACTCTGCCCAATGGAACTGCTGCCATTCGCGGCTGGCGCCGACGCGGAAGACCAGATAGGCCACACCGCCCAACCCGAGGGCCGCCGCAAGCAGAACTTTTGCGCGGTGAGTCATCTCGGGAAGTCAGACAATATTGTGACGATCTTGGATTCGAGGAGTTTGTCAGGGCATGGCTTCAGCCATGCCGAAAAATCTCTCCCGCAGACGGCTTTAGCCGCTGAGGGATGTCTTTCCGACGGCTGATGGGTGTGTGTCCGCAGCATTACTACCTCCCTCAGCGGCTGAAACCGCCCGTTTGTGACTGCTGGGCGGCACGACTAAAGTCGTGCCCTGACGGGATTGCGTTCGCGGTGACTCTACCACAGGCAAAACGGGATGCGGCGCTCGGTTCCGTCCGGACGAACCGAGTCGGTTGGGAGGGCGTCAAGATGGAACCCGCGCGAAGCGGGTGTGGGAAGGCGCGCCGCGGCAGGATCAGACCCACTCCAGGGCGCCCTTGGCGTAAACCCAGATGTAGGCCACGACCAGTATCCCCAGGAAGATCAGCATTTCGATCAGCCCGAACACTCCCAGCGTTTTGAATTGGACGGCCCACGGAAACAGGAAGATCGTTTCCACGTCGAAGATGACAAACAGAATGGCGATGATGTAGAACCGGACGGTGTAGCGGCCCCGCGAATCCGATTCCGGCTCAATCCCGCACTCGTAGGGGCGCAGCTTTGCCGCGTAGGGTGACGACGGGCGGACTAGCTTCGCCGCCAGCAGCGTGACCACCGGGAACAGCGTGGCAAGAACAAGGAAAATCACAATGGGAATGTATTCGGCCGGCACAGCCTTCCTCCCTCACATCGTTCCGACAGTCTGCCATTCTAGCACAATCCCTGCGGTTTGTTTTCGCGCAGGCGGGAGGGGGTAGTGGCGTTTCAACTTGAAGCCCCCGGGTTCAAAAGCTCCTCAATAATCCAAGCGTGGCTGCGATGAAAACAGTATGGCCGGGCGTCACTCCGTGGCATAATTCACGCCTGTGCCTTTTTGGGAGGGTTCCTTTGGGCTTCGTTCTAGCCAATCTGCGTCTCGCTGAACTTGTGGCGATAGTCAATATAAACAAAGCGTTCTATGACGATTTCGTGGCCTACCTCCGTGAAAATGGGTATAAGACATCACAAGACCTTGTGAACGAAAAGTCAGATGAGAAGGCCAAAACGGTAATATCCGGCTTTTTGAGGCGCAAGTCTGAGGTTGAGCTTTTGGACGGCGTTGGCAAACCATACGCAAATTCCCAAGCCAGGTGGTATTTCTTGGCATGGATACTTCGCGACGCACCAGCACAACGCCTTGGTCCTTTGCTGGCCCATGTCCCCGGAGAGACTCCCGAAGCTAGAAAAGCACATCTCCTTAACGAGGTCAGAAAATTTGTCGCACCACTATTCCCCGAGTTCGAAAGCTGGACCTGGCCGTCAATTTCCGAGGTAATGCTTGCTAGGCTAGAAGGAAGTCGGAGAGCACTAAAAGGAGGGTTATTTGAGGGGATTGTTCGTCGCTGTTTAAGAACAGTTCTCAAGGAACATGCAATCCACCTGTCCGTGAGTGAGAAAGAAGTGCGGATTCACGACGAGACATACGACGTGCAGGTTTCTGGCCCACATCGCTCGATCCTAATTCCAGTAAAAACTCGGGAAACAATGGGTGGTGGTCACGCCATGCTATTTACGAGAGACATCGACAAGTCCATATCGGTTGCCGAAAAGAACGGTTACACGTGCCTCCCGATCGTTATAGCAGAATCTTGGGGCGGTGATCTGAAGTCCTTGAAATCGGAGAATTTCATTTTCATTCAGGTTAATCCTAATCAAGTTGCCAAGATTGAGCCACTATTGATAGAGCGTCTCCAGAAACTAATTCCATTATTCAAAGATCTGGCGAAGCGCTAAAAGGAAGCACAAGCGACTGCTCTCTGATTCGGTTTTCTGCCATTTCACAGTATCGCTTGCTGCAATCTATGCCGATGAAATGTCGCCTGAGCCGTAAGGCAACGAGGGCTGTCGTTCCGCTACCGATGAATGGATCGAGTACCAATCCGCCGTCTGGACTTCCTGCAAGAATGCACGGCTCGATTAGCTTCTCTGGGAAAACCGCGAAGTGAGCGTCGGGGAATTTCGAAAGGGGGACCTCCCATACGGTTCGTTTGTTGCGACCTTTCGGATGAAAGGCCTGATCCCAGCGTGCCCTATGAAGATTTTGATTGCCGCAATTTTTGCCCTTTTCAGGAGTACCCCCTCGTTTGCCGAAGTGGTTCCTTCCCCCCATCATCCTACTATGTTCCGAGAACGTGACATGAGGTTCCCGAATGGCGTCCCCGTCGAAGTAATAGGCATTGTTTTTGGTCAGGAAAAACAGGTACTCGTGATCGCACGTCAGCCTGTTCTTAACGGAGGACGGCATGGCGTTTGGCTTCCACCAAATGACATCAGAGCGCAAAATCCAGCCGTTGGCTTGGAGGGCCAGAGCCAACCGCCACGGAAGTCCAAGTAATCTCCCATCCGCATATTTATCCCCGAGATTCAACCAGAGGGTTCCCGTTTCCTTCAGCACCCGCATGCATTCTTTGAATACCTCCAGGAGTCTTTCCAGATAGGCTTCCGCTGTTGCCTCACTCCCGATCTGATTCGGATAGGAGTAGTCCCGCTGGCCGTAATATGGGGGACTGGTCACAATAGCGTCCACGATGCCAGAGCGGATCAGCGACAGCGCGGAAAGGGCATCATCACAAATAACGGAATCAACGAAGTCCGTTTTTTCGCGGAATTTGACGGCGGTACCGGGCATCAACCCAATCTTATTCAAACCTCAGAAATAGCGCAAGGGAGTTTTTCAAGTCAAAAGACCCCATTACCCTCGGGGGTGTCGGAGGGATCAACCGCCCGTTTGGACGCGGCAATTTAGTGCCGGTGGGCCATGGGCGCCGACAGAATCAGGATATTGAGGAGGGTGTAAGCCACCGCGAACAGCAGAATCGGCAGCACAGCGCGGAAGGCGCTGGCGGGCGGAGAAGCATTGCGCCGCGCCACGGCGACGGCTACGCGGTAGGCCAGATACAGTCCCCCGACCAGGGCCAGCCATTGCAGGACGAACAAGGCATTCGGGCCGAATGATGCGGCCGCGGCCGTTGTCACCGGACTGCCCCATCCGGTGTACTGCGCGAGCGCCTGTTTCAAGCCCAGCCACAAGGCGCCGCTTTCGCCAAATAGATGATGGAAATTGTGTGCCGCGTGCAATCCCAGGCCCAACGGCAAGAAGGCGTACGCATACGTCCGGAAGGCGTGGAAGATATCGCCGCGGGCCGCAGTCCCGCGAAGACCGACATAGCTGATGAGAGCGACGAGCAGGACGGGAACCGCCAACCCGAGCGTCAAGAAGATCGCGGTGTAGAGTATAGGGCCGGGAGAGAGATGGAAGAAGCCCCCAATCCTGGCTTCCCAGCCTTCCCAGGCGTTGAGCATCACCATCGTCTGCAACAGCGCCACGCCGAGCACCGCCGCCACCGTGGCGGCCTCATCGAGCGATTTCCGATGCGGCTGAAACAGGGCCAGGTCGGTGGCCGGGGCTTGCGTCTGCACCACGATGTTATGGTGCGGGCAAGCCCGCACGCACTCCAAACAGAGGTTGCACTCGGCGTTGCGGTCGAGCGTAGAGGCGAATTCAAACCAGGCGCACGCTTCGGCGCAATTCTTCCCGGCGCAGTCGTGCTGGCAGATGTGCTGATCCTTGACCCCGATGCGCACCGGAGCCTCCATGGCATAGAGGCCGAAGATTCCGCCCAAGGGGCATACGTAGCGGCAAAACGTTCGTTTCTCATAGACAACCGCCAGCGCCACGGCCCCGGCCGTGAGGCTCAACCCCAGCAAGGCCGTCCCCAGGGGCCAGCGGTCGAGCGCCCACAGGGTCGTCGCCCAAGTCAGCGCCAGGAACAGTCCCAGCCGCCACCACATATTTCGGAAGATGCGCGGAGGCCGCAAACCGAAAGTGAAAATTCGCTGGGCCAGGTCGCCGATGGTTCCGAACGGGCAAGCCGTGCACCAGATGCGGCCCAGCAAGAGAAACGTAAAGATGACCGCAGGCCACCAGAGAATCCACGTCAGCAGGATCGCCGGGTTGCTGGTGTTTTGCTCGCCGAACAGTCCGGCCAGGACAATAAAAAGAAAGACCACCAGTGTCGGCGCGACCAGCAGTGTCGGGAAATGCCGCCAGCGCAGCAGCTTCCCCACCACGGGCCATTCCAGAAGGTTGCTGCCGGGGCGGTGGGGGACCGTCCCACCGGATATCCCGGAACGCCGCGCGAACAACACCAACGCGAGGGCGAACGCGAGTGTCAGCCCCAGGAGGGCTTGAACCACGGCGGCGTCCGGCGTTTGCGCTTCCTGATCGTGCTCGGGAGCGGCTGCTTGCTCCGGGGTATGGACATGCGCTGGCGGAGTCGCTTCTTGCGCCGCAGGAAGCTGCGGCTGGGCAGGAGCATCGGGCTTGGCGGGCGGGTGCTCGTGGGGCGTCGTCGCGCCCGGGGGATGCGCATGTCCACTTTTCGGGGGGGCTTGTGTTTCTGCTTGCGTTTCAGGAACGCCCGGTTCCTGAGCCAACGCAAAGGCGCTGCACAGACACAGCAGTGCGAACCCGCCGAGCAGTGCGCGCAACACGAGTGATGTGCTCCCCGAAGTGAGCCGCACGGCCAGGGCACACTGAGACATCGAATCCTCCTCCGAGAAGACAAGCGGCCTCCGTAGCGCCACCCTTGCGGCTGCCTAATGAGCCGGCGGAACGCGGGCGCACCGTTGCCGTTGTCCGATTTACCTCGTATGATAATCCGTTAGCTTCGATATCGTGGAGGATGAAAGGGCGGAGGAAGATCGGCGTCCGCAAGCCCGAAGGACTCCGGCGCAAGGAGCGCCCGCGCGGACTCCGATTGCTGGAAGGAAATCGTGACGGGAACTGCCAAGGTCGGCAGGGAGCCTAACATCATCGTTTCATATTGGTCTTTGCAGTGCTGAAAAAAGAAGCCGTGGTCATCACCGCTGGGACCGCTGGGGCCAGCGGGAAGTAATTCCGAGGAATGCGAGTGCTGGTGCCCGCTTTGCACAGCGGCGGTGTGCGAATGCTCGTGGCCCAGGCAGTTGATGGGTTCCAGCTCGATGGCCAGATAGAAACGGCTCAGGGGGAGGAAGAAAAAAATCACGGTCAGCCCTGCGATAGCGCGCCTCGCAGCAGAAGCCCTCGACCCGACTCTGCTCGACCGTCTCTTCAGCGACAAGACACTCGGCAACGAAACCATCGAATGCTCCGGTCTTTTCTGCCACCCGTCTGCCACCCGAGCAATCCCTCCCTGGGGCAGACGCCGCACCTCAGGCCAATACCCCGTCTTACGGAGAGCAATTTCGGAACCAAATCGTCCGGCCCGCTACGCAAGCCTCCCGAACACCTTGCTGCCTGAGCCGATGTTTCCCCACTCGGCGCAGATCAGTAGGAAACATATGTCTTTCCCTGTCTTTCCCATCGCCCTCTTGCGCTGTTCACGGCCCGAATATCGTGCGAGAACTCGGCCATGCATCATTTCCCTACCCTGTTCGCGGGGCAGCGGCCGTCATCAGAATTCCCCAATCAGTGGGTGAAATCCCCCGAACTGATACATTCCTTTCAGTTTTTCTATGAATTTATGGGAGAATTCGGAGGGCGCGCGGGCGGTGGCAAACCGGACGGGGAAAGCAGTTGACTGTGATTGGGGCTACCGGCAGAACGCGATGGCACAGAACATGCTAAACGATGCTCTCCCCGCTGGCCAGCGGACGCACGGTTGCGCTTGTGCCGCGCAGGGATAATCGCAAGGAGGTACGATCGTGGATTTTGACTTGAACGATGAGTTGCTGGCCATTCAGGAGGCGGCGCGGAAATTTGCGGAAAAGGAAGTCGCTCCCACGGTGGACGAAGACGACCGGGAGCACCGCTTCCGCAAAGACCTCGTCCAGAAAATGGGCGAACTTGGCTTCTTCGGCTGCATCATCCCGGAAGAATATGGCGGGACCAATACCGGCTTTGTCTCGCTCGTCATCATCACGGAGGAAATCGGGCGCATTCACAGTTCCCTGCGCGTCGCCATCAATATGCAGATCGGCCCGGCGCGCGCGCTGCTCGATTTTGCCAGCGAGGATTTGAAGCAGCGGTACCTGTCGAAGATTGCGAACGCCGAACTGCTCAGTTGCTTTGCCATCACGGAGCCGGACGCCGGCTCGGACGTGGCCGCGATGCGGACCCGCGCCACGCGCGACGGCGCCGGCTATGTGTTGAACGGCAGCAAGACCTGGATCTCAAACGCCCAGGTCGCCGACGTGGCGCTGGTCTATGCCTACACCGATCCCGAGAAAAAGCATCGGGGCATCTCCGCCTTCATGGTGGACCTCCCTCAGCCGGGCGTCACCGCGAAAGCCATTGCGGACAAGCTCGGAGCCAACGCCTCTCCGACAGGCGAGCTGTTCTTCGACAACTGCAAGGTGCCCCGCGAGAACTTGGTCGGCAACGAAGGAGACGGCTTCAAGATTTGCATGACGGACTTGAACTATACGCGGCTCAGTTGCGGCGCCGGGGCCGTGGGCCTGGCCCGCGCCTGCCGCGAGGCCTCGGTCCAGTACGCCAACCAGCGCGTCCAGTTCGGGCAGAAGATCGGCGAATACCAGATGATCCAGGACATGATCGCGCAGATGCTGGTGCAGGAGGACGCGGCGCGCCTGCTGCTCTATCGCGCGGCGGCGCTCAAGGACCAGGGGCGGCCGAACAACCTCGAGACCTCCATGGCCAAGTACTACGCCGGGGAGACCGCCGCCTTCGCCGCCGACTGCGCTCTGAAAATCTACGGCGCCTGGGGCTACTCCAAGGAATATCCCATCGAGCGGTACTTCCGCGATTCGCGGTCGTATCAAATCGTCGAAGGTTCCGCCAATATCCAGAAGCTTATCATCGCGCAGGACGCGCTGGGCTATCGCAAGGCGAACCGGTAGGCCAGGTGTCGGGGTTAGGTGTTATTGAGGATCACACAGTATAGTGACAATTCCGGATTCCACGAATTCGTCAGGGCATGGCTTCAGCCATGCCGGACCAAGGCCGGACCACGAGGGCTTTAGCCCCTGAGGAACGTCTTCCCGGTGGTTGCGGGGAGGCACGTTCCCAGCGTTCCAACTCACCTCAGCGGCTGAAGCCGCTATGCTTGCCTGACGGACCGGCACGACTGAAGTCGTGCCCTGACGGCTTCATAGGAGTTCTTACCACGGAGGAACAGTTTGTGAGCAGCATGGATGAGCTAGTCCGGGAACTGACCGAGCGAAAAGAAAAGCTCCGCGCAGGCGGCGGCCCGCAGGCAGCCGCGAAACAGCGCGCCAGCGGAAAGATGACCGCCCGCGAGCGCCTCGACGCCTTCTTTGATCCCGGAACCTTTCTCGAATTTGACCTCTTCGCCAGGCACATCGGAACCGACTACGGTCTCGACAAGGCGGAGCTTCCCGCCGACGGCGTGGTCACCGGCGTCGGCAAGGTGAGCGGGCGGGACGTATTCGCCTACTCCGAAGATTTCACCGTCGTCGCGGGCACTTTCGGGGAGCGCCACGGCAAGAAAATTTCGAAGACTCTGGATCTGGCGCGGCGCATGGGCTGTCCCGTCGTGGGGATGAACGACTCCGGCGGCGCGCGCGTCACCGAGGAGATGGGATCGTTGAGTGAGTACGGCCAGCTTTTCTTCCGGCACGTCCGCTCCTCCGGCGTGGTGCCGCAGATCGCCTTGATTATGGGTCCGGTGGCCGGCGGCCAGGCCTACTCCCCGGCGCTCATGGACTTCGTTTTCATGGTCGCGAAGACCAGCTACATGTTCATCGCCGGGCCTCCGCTCGTGGAGGCGGTGGTCTTCAAGAAGACGACCAACGAAGAGCTGGGCGGACCCTCGATCCATGCGACGATCAGCGGCGTCTCCGACCTCACCACCGCCGATGACAAGGATTGCCTGGAAAAGACACGTCAGCTTTTGAGCTACTTGCCGGCCAACTGCCAGGAAAAGCCGCCGCGCCGCAACCCCACCGATGACTCGCGGCGACGCTCTCCCGCGCTCCTCAAGATCGTACCGACCGAGGCCCGCCGCTCCTATGACATGCACGACGTGATCGGGCAAATCGTGGACCACGGCGAATTTTTTGAGATCAAGCGAGAGTACGCCACGAACCTCATCGTGGGCTTTGCGCGGCTCGACGGGTATCCGGTGGGAATCGTCGCCAATAATCCGCTGTTCAAGGCCGGCTGCCTCGACGTGGACGCCTCCGACAAAGGCTCGCGCTTCGTGCGCTTCTGCGACGCGTTCAACATCCCGCTGGTCAATTTGCAGGACGTGCCCGGCTTCTTGATCGGCAATGAAATGGAGCGCAAGGGCATCATCCGCCACGGAGCCAAGATGCTCTATGCCTTCGCCGAAGCGACCGTTCCGAAGCTCACCGTGGTTTTCCGCAAAGCCTATGCCGGCGGGTATCTGGCGATGTGCAGCAAGGACCTGGGAGCCGACTTTGTTTTTTCGCTTCCTACCGCGGAGGTCTGCCTGATGGGCCCGGAGGGCGCCGTCAACATTCTCTTCCGAAAGGAGCTCAGCGCGGCGGAAAATCCCGAAGCCGTCCGCCAGCAGCGGCTCAAGGAATTCTTCGACAAGTACGTGAATCCTTATTACTCGGCCGCCTTGCAGCACGTGGACGATGTGATTGATCCGCAGGACATCCGTCCGAACCTGATCCGTGCGCTCGAAGTCAGCTTGCAGAAGCAGGACGACCTGCCCCGCAAAAAGCACGGTAATATGCCGGTGTAGGTATTCTCGATGGTCCACGTGCGGCGCAGCAGCGCTTACTGAGAGTCAGCCGGAAATGACTGGATCGGAAGCGGACGGCGTTTGTGGACGAAGTTGCGGCCAAGAGGTAAAATCGAACCATGCGTATCACAAAAGGCAAAGTGGTCGGTGGTCAAATCGTCGTGGAAGGGGAGGCCTTGAGCGAAGGCGCAACGGTCACGATCCTCCTAGCCGATGAGCGCACCTTCGCGCTCAGCGCGGAAGACGAAGCCGCGCTTCTGGAAGCGATTGCCGAGGCGGATCGGGGAGAATTACTCGACGCACAAGATTTTTTGAATCAGCTTCCCTAACCGGCGCAATGCTGCCAATCAAGATCACTCGCCGCGCTGCCGCGGAGATACAAGAAGCAGCGACTTGGTGGCTGGCAAACCGGCCCAAAGCTCCCGAAGCGTTCCAGGAAGAACTCCGTCGCGGGTTTGATCTCATTTCACGCCGCCAGCCGTTGGAGCGCGAGCGACAAACGTGAAACTGGAGGATGTCCGCAGGATTCATCTGAGCCGCGTCCGTTATCATCTCTACTACCGGATTCGTTCCGCACGCATTGAAGTGTTGGCGTTGTGGCATGCAAGTCGCGGGAAAGGGCCTTTCGTGTAGACGCGGTACGTCACCGCGTTGGATTGGGCCAGCATGTCCGGGACCAGTTGCCGCGACCTTTTTCGTGCCTTCGAGACGAATCCTTGTGAAGTGCGTAGCCACGGCGCGTCGTTCTGTGCCGTGGGCCTCTACGCAGGCGGCGATCCGGCGCAAAGTGTTGCTCACGCCGGAGGGCATCCCTGCCGATAGCGTGCCGGTGTGAAAAGATCACGATATGAGTTCCAATACGCTTTCTCAACTCCTCAAACTTCCCGCAGGTGAGCGGGCGGAACTGGCAATGGCGCTCTGGGACAGTCTTAGCGATGCCGAACGCGAAGTCGAGCTGGCGCTCACGCCGGAACAAAAGGCTGAACTGGATCGCCGGTGGGCCGAGCATCTCGAGAATCCAGGCTCCGCGGCGCCTTGGAGTGAGGTGCGGCGGAAGTTGTTAGGCCGAAATTGACGCGACGCGTCCTCTTCCGACCGCAAGCCGTCGCGGATGCGCTCGAAGCCCGCCGCTGCTAAGAATTTTTGGTACAAGCATTCCGAACATGATAAGATAGCCAACCGCTCTTACGAAAGCGGTTTGGCGGGTTCGATGCTCGCTACGTATCCCCCCTACTCTACCTCAGATTGGAGACGTTGCATGAGACGAATTCTGATTGTTAGCTCGGTTTTTGCGGGGTTGATTCTTGCGTCCGTCGGGGCCCACGCCCAGCAGCCGAGCATCGCGGCGAACGGGGTCCTCAATGGCGCCAGTTACGCGCTGCCGGGCCTGCCCAACGCCGGCATTGCGCAAGGCGCGATCTTCATCGTGTTTGGACAAAACCTGGGGCCGGCCACCCTCGTCCAAGTCAGCAGCTTTCCGCTCCCCACTTCGCAGGGACTGGCGGGGACTTCGGTCCGGGTGACGGTCGGCGGAACTTCGCTGGACGCGATTATGCTCTATGCCAGCGCCGGCCAGGTGGCTGCGGTCCTTCCCTCCAATACTCCCCTGGGCACCGGAACGCTGACGGTCACCCGGAACAACGTCACCAGTCCCTCGTCGCCCATCACGGTGGTTCGCAATTCGTTCGGGACGTTTTCCCTGAACCAGGCCGGCAGCGGTCCCGGCGTGATGCAGGTCGTCAACTCCGAGTCCGATCGCCCGTTCAACTCCATCACCAGCTCGGCGCGTCCGGGCCAGGTGATTATCCTTTGGGGAACGGGGCTGGGGCCGGTCACCGGGAACGAAGCGGGCCAGCCGCTTCCGGGCGACATGACCAGCTTGAATTTGCGTGTCTGGGTCGGCGCGCGCGAGGCCCGCGTGCTTTACCGCGGCCGCTCGGGCTGTTGCGTCGGCATAGACCAGATTTCCTTTGAGGTCCCCCAGGGCGTCGAAGGTTGCTACGTTCCTGTATCTATCCAAATCGGGGATGTCATCAGCAATTTCACGTCTCTGTCGGTTTCCTCCTCCGGCGGAGTTTGCTCCGACCCCAACGGATTCTCCGGCTCTGATCTGGAGATCGCCCGCACCACCGGAAACTTCCGGCTGGGGAGTATCAGTCTGAGTCGCTCGGCCTCCAAGTTTTCAATCCCCGGCCAGCCAGTGGTGGACATCCAGACCGATTACGGCGCGGCTGTGTTCTACAGCTACAACTTCGATCAATTGACCCGGTCTCAGGGGCTGGGCAACTCGGTCTCGATTGGGGCTTGCAGCATTTCCACGTTCCGCACCAGCGGACAGGGAGGCGGGGCCAGCGATCCGATCCGGCCCGTGGGTCTGGATGCCGGAGCCGCCATCAACGTTTCTGGACCCAGGGGACCGAAACAACTGGTGCCGACGGCACAGTCCCTGGGCCTGTACAGCGCCCAGTTGAGCGGTCCGCCGACGGACCCGTTCGGCGGAGGCGGGACTCCCTACCTGGACCCCGGCGCCTACACGTTCGACAACGGCAGCGGCGGCTCTGCGGTCGGCGCCTTCCGCACCACTCATACCATGCCCGCCGCGCTGACCTGGACGAATGAAGCTGCGATTACCGTGGTGACTCGGTCGCAGGGCGTGCTCCTCACCTGGTCGGGAGGCGACCCCAACAGTTTCGTGTACATTTCCGGCTCGTCCTTCAATACCACGAACAACGTGGGGGCCGCCTTTGTTTGCCTGGAGCGCGCCAGCGTGGGCAGCTTTACGGTGCCTTCCGGGGTGCTCTTGGCTCTGCCGGCCGCCGCCGCGGGCTCGACGTTTCCCACCGGATCCTTGAGTGTGGGCGGTGTCACCACGCCGAGCCGCTTCAATGCCCCGGGCCTGGACGCGGGTTACGTGACGGCCACATCGTTCACTTCGAAGTCAGTGAACTACCAATAGCATCGGATGGGGTGGGGGCGGCGCGGTCCGCCCTCACGTCCCACTGGAATCGCCCTATAGCTGCGAGGCGCGCGCGTGATCGTTTGGCAGCAGTTTTTTCCCAAGGAGACCAGCAATGGCGCAATCGGTGACGGCTCCCATGGTCGGCAAGGTGCTCGAGGTCAAGTGCAAGGTCGGCGACAAGGTGGAAGAGGACCAGATCCTCGTGTTGCTCGAAGCGATGAAGATGGAAATCCCCGTGGTCGCGCCGGCGGCGGGTTCCGTCAAGGAAGTCAAGGTCACGCCCGGCCAGACGGTCGAGTCCGACACGGTCTTGGTGGTCATTGAATAGAACCGGCGAATAGAACCAGCCAGGGGAAAAGGAACCGTCGCATGGGCCGGCGGCTCCGCCGGAGAAGAATCGTGGCACAATAGCTCGGGGAGGCCGGAATGCCCGAACGAACTCGCGCCAAGGTATTAGTGAACCTCATCTACGACAAGGACTACAAGGGGTATGTCGCGGAGGTGCCGCAGTTGCCGGGCTGCATGTCCCAAGGCAAGACCGCCGAGGCCGCTCTGAAAAACGCCCGCAAAGCCATTCGCGTTTACCTTCGGGAAGCCGGGGGGCGGCGCTTGCGGGAAGTTCCCGAAGTGATTACCAGCCAGATTGAGGTTCGACTGTGACGCGTCTCACCGGGATTTCGGGACGGCGCGCCGTGAAAGCGTTCGAGCGGGCGGGTTTCAAAGCGGGCAAGGCGCTGAACGGGCACGTCTCGCTCACCAAGTCGCCGGGGCAAATCGTCGTTCTTCCCCTGGAACGGGAACTGGCTCCCACCTTGCTTCGCGCGCAGATGCAACGCGCCGGATTAGGGGAAAAGGAATTTCTGGCGTTCCTTCCCCGAATGGTTTTGGGCAACCTGCTGGTCATCGGATAAAGCCATCGGATAAACCCATCCCCGTGAGGAGAACGGACTCATGGAATTAGAACTTTCGCTTGAATTTCTCCGCGTGGTCGAGGAAGCCGCCGTCGCCGCCGCGCGCACCATGGGCGAGGGTAACGCCCACAAGTCCGACCAGATGGCGGTCGAGGCCATGCGCCGCGCCCTCGACACGCTTCCCATCGAAGGCACGATCGTCATCGGCGAAGGCGAGCGCGATGAAGCCCCCATGCTGTACATCGGGGAGAAGCTCGGCGCGGGAATCAGCAGCGGCTTATCGCTGCGGAAGGTGGACATCGCCGTGGACCCGCTCGAAGGAACCAACCTCTGCGCCACTGGCGCGCCCAACTCCATCGCGGTCCTGGCCGCCAGCGAGCAAGGCGGCCTGCTCAACGCCCCGGACTGTTACATGGAGAAGATCATTGTGGGGCCTTCCTGTAAGGGAGTTGTAGAACTGGACGCTCCGGTGAAGGTGAACTTGCGGGCGATCGCCCGCCGCATGGACCGCGACATCGAAGACTTGGTCGTCATCGTGCTCGACCGGCCCCGCCATAAGAAGCTGATTGAGGACATCCGCGCCGCCGGCGCCCGCATCCGCCTGATTGGCGACGGAGACCTCTCGGCCGGCATCTCGGTGGCGGTAGTCGGCACGGGCGTTCACGCCGTCATGGGGATTGGCGGCGCTCCCGAAGGGGTCTTGACCGCCGCCGCGCTGCGCTGCCTGAACGGGGAAATCATCGCCCGCCTCGTGCTCGACACGCCCGAGTTGCAGGAACGCGCCAAAGGCATGGGCGTCCGCGACCCCAAGCGAATCTATACCACCAGCGAACTGGCGACCGGCAAGCAGATCCTGTTCGCGGCCACCGGCGTCACCGACGGGAACCTCCTGCGCGGCGTCCGCTTCTTCGGCGACGGGACCCGCACCTCCTCGCTCGTGATGACCATGACCTCGGCCAAGGTCCGCTTCATTGACACGGTCCACCTGGAAAAACGCCCCGACGTCAAAGTGCGCTTCCAGTAAGTATCCGAGCCGCGACAGTAATGGAGCGGTCAATCCAAACCGCGATCCCGCTTTGAGGCGCTGACGATGCTCGCAGCCATCGCGGCGCGGACACAGACCGTCGTGGCCGGCGAACCGGAACGCTGCGCGGACGCTCTGCGGGAGTTGGCGCAAGCCGGCGTCCGCCACTTCGTCGTCCGCTTTGCCGCGAGCGACCTGGAGACGCAGATGGACCGCCTGCTGGCAGAGGTCATCCCGCTGCTGTTTGGTTCAGTTCTCCACTAATGCAACCCATTTATGGGATTGGATAAGGACCTTGCCAGAACTCGATTGACACTGATGCATAGTGGCACTAAGATGAAGTGGCCGTGGTTTTTTTCCGGCTAAGAGTGACCAGTTGCAACCTGGGACGCTCTTTGAGTAGCCGCCGTTTACGGCCGCTGCTTAGGGAGCCCGGTGGACCCACGGCCCACTGCTAACTGCTTAGATCCCCCGCCTTTACAGGATCAGCTAGTTCCGTGAGACCGAAGAACTTGTAGCTGAGCTTCCTACTAGGATCGTATGGAACCCTCATTGTGAAGTCGACGGGAATCGTGGCTCGTACCTCAATCGCAATCTGCACCCACGCTGGAACTCGATGTGCAAACTCCACTACCCGATTAAACACGAATAATGTCTTATAGTGGTCGAAGGCGCCGCGTCGAACCGGTTAAAAAACCTTCTTGTCAAAAAGGCGACCTCCACCATCCAGAACAGCCCGGACAGAGGGCAGCAACTGCAGTGACATCAGTATCTTCCAAAGGGAGCGGGACCTTCTCGTGAGATGGCGCCATCCTTTCCAGGTAAACTCTATGGGCCCAAAAAGTGGATGAGGTTGAGGTCTCTTCATTAGTTCCTGATAGTAGTAATTCTTGGCGCAGTCACGGATACCGGAATGGAGGGGGAAATCCAAAACTTCTCCCATTGCGGGCTGCACGGGCTTAGGAAATGCGCGGAGGATTTCCGCAATGACAGCATCTCGCGAAGCAGCGTGCAATACGTAACCCCTTTCCATTCGGATGGATTTGACATTTTCCCCCGGGCGGATCAGCTTCCAGAATGCCACGGGCGGAGGACCGACATCCACGCACACGAGGACGACAGGGACATTGCTATCCCGCCATAGCTCAATGTGCTTCCTTTCCAATTTGACTGGAAAGCTATCACCACGATATTTCAGGCCGTAGTCGCTGGTCTTGACCTGAATGTTAAACTGGTAACCTGTAGCGGAACTTCGGAGGACATCTAGTACAACAAAATCGATTCCTCGGTCACGGACACCCTCGACCGGTTGCACAAGCCCCCGCCAACCACTCTTGATTATGCTCCTAACATAGTCCTGCCCAAATTCACCTTTCTCTTCCCTCTCGCTCCACTGTGGTTTTTCCATAGAACTCCTTTAGATGTAGCTATGAAGGGCTCCTTCCCACCGGGGCCTGCTCACTCCGATCCAAGCAAAGCATGAAAAGTATAATATATTAACGGAACGAATGAAGATTGACTTCTTGGTGATCTTCAGCTAAGCACACTTCTAACACATCCAGTTTGCAAATCCCCTAGCCAGTTGACATACCCCCGAGTTCGGGATAAAAAGTAAAGTTGTCTCCTTCAAGCGCTCGCCGTATGCGGCGCAGACATTGCTCGCGCTGTGAAGGCAGGAAAACTAAGCAATGCTGGTGATGAAATTCGGCGGAACCTCGGTGGGCGACGCGCAGTGTTTCCGCGGCGTGAAGGAAATCGTCGCCCGCGGTGTCCGCAAGCACGCTCCGGTGGTGGTGGTGGTCTCGGCGATGAGCACGGTGACGGAGGCGCTGCTCGAGTCGGCGCGGTCCGCAGCCGCCGGCAACGAGGCGGTAGTCGCAGAGAAGCTCCAGTACCTGCGCCAGAAGCACCTCCGCGCCATCGAAGAGCTGTTCCCCGGGCCGCGCCGGGAGCAGGTCGCAACCGCGGTCAGCGAAATTCTCGCGGAGTTCGAGAAGCTCTGCGCCGGCATGGCGCTGTTGCGCGAGCTGCCGCTGCGCGCGATGGACGCCGGACTTTCGGTGGGCGAGCGCATGTCGGCAACGCTGCTCGCGCAGCATCTGGACGACCAGGGAATCCCGGCGCAGGCCGTGGACACGGCAACCTGCCTGGTGACGGAGGACAACTTCGGAAGCGCCCCGCCGCTGATGAAGGAGACTCGTGAGGCGATGCGGCGAGTCTTGTTGCCGATGACCGAGAAGGGTACCGTGCCCGTGGTCACCGGCTTTCTCGGCGCAACGCGCGGCGGCGTTCGCACGACGCTCGGGCGCGGCGGCTCGGATTATTCGGCGTCCATCGTCGCGGCGGCGCTTGACGCAGACGAACTATGGATTTGGACCGACGTGGACGGCGTCCTGAGCGCCGATCCCAAGATGGTCGGCGAAGCCCGGTTCCTCGACGAGTTGACCTACGAAGAGGCCGCCGAGCTTTCCCACATGGGCGCGAAAGTGCTTCACCACAAGACGCTCGCGCCGCTCCTCACCCGCATGATCCCGGTGTGGATCAAGAACACCTTCGCTCCCGAAAAGCCGGGGACGCGCATCGGCGCGCCACACGCAGGCAGCCCGCTCGGCCCCAAGGCCGTGACCTCGCTCGCTCCGGTCAGCCTGCTCACGCTGCGCAGCAACGGCACGCCGGGAACCACCGAGCTGTTCGCGCGCACCTTCGAGGCGCTCTCGCACTCCCAGGTCGAGATTCTGATGGTGACGCAGGCGTCCTATCAAGACAGCTTCTGCCTGCTGGTGCCGCAGAGCGCGGCGGAGAAGGCGCAGGCGGCCCTCGCGCAGGCGTTCCGGCTGGAGCTTAGCCACGATTACTTGGAGCCGATTGAGCGCGAGGACGTAGCCGCCGTCGCGCTGATCGGCGAAGGGATGAGGGGGACTCCCGGCATCTCGGGGCGGCTCTTCGGCGCGCTGGGCCGCGAAAAAGTCAACGTGATCGCCATCGCGCAAGGGTCGTCAGAATCGAATATCTCCTGCGTCGTGGCTCTCCAAGACCGCGCCGCCGCCGTCAAAGCGATTCACCAGGAGTTCATTGTCCCTAGCGCGGCTCAGAGCGTTTAATTCGGGGCTGACGCGGTTTCATCGTTCTTGCCTAGCATCGAAATCTCCAAACCTCTCCGCCAATCAGCCCCGCAGGGGCGACAGAATGTAGCCCACGGCGCAAGCCGTGGGTTTGTAGGTGGGGATGCATACCAGCCCCGGAGGGGCGAAAGAAAGAATCCCAACGCAGTGTAGAAGCGCGATTTCTGTCGCCCCTACCGGGGCTTTGGTTTTTTGGAAATCCCTTTTCCCAGGGCTTACGCCCAGGGCTAGAATCTTCCGCCCCTCCGGGGCTTGCCAGCGGCGGGATGCATTTAAGCGATTTTCGCGCGGGCCCGGCGAGGACGACGAGCCATTTGTTCTTCTCGGCGGAGTTGTTCAAGGGTGATATAGTCACCCCGCTGGATCGAAGCCTCTCCGCGGCGGATCGCTCGAAGCTCGGCGGGTGTAGGAGTCTCTTCCGGAAACTCCCGAGTCGAGAAGTACGTTCGCAGCGCTTCCCGGACAAGCTCGGAGCGGGTGCGCTGCTCCCGTTTCATATGCTTCTCCACTCGCCGGGCCATTACGGGCGGAAGTGAGATCGTAATCGTTTTGCGCGTTCTCATTGTCATCGGGTGTTATTAGGTAACACCAACTCTTACAGGATAAACGACGCGAGCGCGGCCGTCAAGGATGGGTGCGAGCCCGATCTTTTTTCTTGACACAGGCAGGCGAATATCCTATAAGTATTGGGACTCTTTGTTCCCCTCAGCAAGGTGAAGCGTTGGCTTGCGCGGACCTTCTCGTATTTGGAGGCGACTCATGAAACCGAACAGCAGACCGCAAGAATTTTCGGTGAAGAGAAGCCTTCGCTCTCTTCTCTTCTTTTCCGTTTTCTTCTCTTCTGGTAGTTTCTTTTTTCATCCCGTAGCAGCCAAGGCCCAGACCTTCAGCGCCACTGGCTCGATGAGCACTGCCCGGGACCTCCCCACGGCGACCCTGCTGCCCAATGGCAAGGTCCTGGTCGCGGGCGGATACAACTTAGGCTCCTCGGCCAGTGCGGAGCTGTACGATCCGGCCACAGGGACCTTCACTCCCACCGGCTCGATGAGCACTGCCCGGTCCGCACCCACGGCGACCCTACTGCCCAATAGCAAGGTCCTGGTCGCGGGCGGATACATCTTCGGCTTCGGCCCCTTGGCCAGTGCGGAGCTGTACGATCCGGCCACAGAGACCTTCACTCCCACCGGCTCGATGAGCACTCGCCGGTCCCTCCCCACGGCAACCCTGCTGCCCAATGGCAAGGTCCTGGTTGCGGGCGGAGCCAACTTAGGCGCCTTGGCCAGTGCGGAGCTTTACGATCCGGCCACAGGGATCTTCACTCTCACCGGCTCGATGAGTACTGCCCGGTCCCAGACCACGGCGACCCTGCTGCCCAATGGCAAGGTCCTGGTCGCGGGCGGATACGGCCCCTTGGCCAGCGCGGATCTGTACGATCCGGCCACAGGGACCTTCACTCCCACCGGCTCGATGAACGCTGCCCGGTACGATACCACGGCGACCCTGCTGCCCAATGGCAAGGTCCTGGTCGCGGGCGGACACAGCGGACACAGCTACTTGGCCAGTGCGGAGCTGTACGATCCGGCCACAGGGACCTTCACTCCCACCGGCTCGATGAACGCTGCCCGGTACACAACCACGGCGACCCTGCTGCCCAATGGCAAGGTCCTGGTCGCGGGCGGATACAACGGCTCCGCCCTGGCCAGCGCGGAGCTGTATAATGCGGCCTGCAATACGACGCCCACGCTCCGCATCACGCTGACGCCGAGCGTGCTCTGGCCCCCCAACCACCAACTCGTTCCCGTTACGGCAATCTTCCAGGTAACCGATAGCTGCGATCCGAACCCGGTAGTGACCCTCGTGTCCATCATCAGCAATGAACCCGACAACGGCTTAGGCGATGGCGATACGCCGAACGACATCCAAGGAGCAAGTGTCGGCTCAGACGATCGCTCGTTCCTGCTGCGGGCCGAGCGTTCCGGCAAGGGGCCGGGACGCATATACACCGTGACCTACCGGGTGATGGACAGTTTCGGCAATACCGCTACCGAAGGAGCCGAGATAAGAGTGCCACTCAATCAGCGGAAGCCGTGAGGCTCAGGAGCCAAGATTTCCCCAAAAAATGTCTTTCCACTCTCGCTGGGGGACTACCGGCGGCTGAGCCACTCGATGCGTTCGGGGCGGAATCGCTCCAGGCGCTCGGCGGCGCTTCTGGGCTTGAATAGAGAGAGCAACCCGCACAACTGCTCTGCCGTGTCGCGGTCAAGCGGAAGCGCGAAGACGTCGGCGCGGTCGGCGTGCGAATAATCCGCGTAGTGAACATCGCCCGCCAGCGCGAGTAATCCATCCCAGAAACTTTGCCGCGCAAAAAGCTGTTTTCGGGAAGCCGACTCGCGCGGAAGATCGAGCGTCTCCGGGCCGCGCCGGAAGCGAACCAGAAAACAGGTATCCGGCTGAAACGCGCGCGACGGCTCCGGGCCGGGCAAGCTGCCGAGCAGAGATTCGAGGTCTCGTTCTTCCACTTCGAGCGGTTCCCAGCGATAGCGGTACTCGCCAGTCGAGAGCGTCCCGGCGCGAAGAATCTGGCGAATGCGCGGCGCGTCCTTCCCCAGAATCGGCAGCATTGTCTCGACGAGTTCCGTCAGACTGAAGTCCCGCTGCACGACGTGGGTGATCGAGACGTACTCGGCGGCTTCCGAGACGAGCTTGACGCGGATTTTTGTGGGAGGCATATTGAATCTCGGTTGGCATATCCGATAAGAATCTACGCATCAGGATTTATTTCGATTTCTTAGCCCCCAAAGCTCCGTTCCGTCTGCTTTCTGGAACCGGACTGCACCTAAACTGACTAACATCCTTCTGAGTTCTTCATCTTCGAAGCCGCCTAGTCTCTTCTTGATTACCTTAAAGCTCCTCATAGTAAAATCTGGGTTATTTAGAATCTGTAGTATCACTTCCTCCGCCTTAGCCTTCAACAAATCGGGCGTGAGCTCTTTACCAGAAAGCAAAATCTTCATGTAGCTCCGGCCGACCTTGACCAGCAACTCATTTGTTCGACTCGTGTCAAGCTGTAATACTGGCTCGCGCCACCGGTTCCCATTGAGAAAGACCGCCCCTGCTTTTATCTTGCGTGCCGCATCGCTGACGGAACTCGCCAAACCGACTGTGGCAAGCAGACGGTCAAGCTTGATAGAGCGTCTTTCTTCAGCTTCTGGGGGAGTTACAAGGGCAGGCTCTACTGTTTGGTTTTCTGTAATTGGACGAGCTGGTGACCTCACAGTTTCCGACAGAGCCATAAACCAATCGAGACGAACTAGGCTTGGTTCAACTTGCTTCGGTATTTCGTGATGCTGGATCTCTCGACGGAACCTCTCCTCGGCTTCCCTGCCCGCCTGCGCCGAGTGGAAGTCCGAGACGATCCGGCGGGCCAAGTCCATCTTGAGTTGCATCGGGTTGACTGCACCAGAAGCGGCCTTCTCGCGCAACCCCGCGATCTCGGCCAGAGGCATGTCCGTCAGCAGCTCGTAGTAGCGGTACATCATCTCGTCGGAGATAGACATGAGCTTGCCGAACATCTCCTGCGGTGGCTCGGTGAGTCCGATGGCGTTCGAGAGCGACTTCGACATCTTCTGGAAGCCGTCGGTGCCTTCGAGGATCGGCACGGTCATCACCACTTGCGAAGCCTGCCCGTATTCCCGCTGGAGATCGCGCCCGACCAGGAGGTTGAATTTCTGGTCCGTGCCGCCCAGCTCGGCGTCGGCTTCCAGAGCCACGGAGTCGTATCCCTGGAAAAGCGGATAGAGCAGCTCATGAACAGAAATCGGCACGCCCTTCTTGTAGCGGTTCGAGAAGTCATCGCGTTCGAGCAGACGGGCCACAGTGTAACGGGAGCAGAGGCGGGTCAGATCGGCGCTTGAGAGATGGGAAAGCCATGTGCTGTTGAATGCGATCTGAGTTTTTTTCGAATCGAGAATCTTGAAGACCTGCGCTTTGTACGTGTCGGCATTGGCGGCGACTTCTTCGCGGGTGAGCGGCGGGCGAGTGACGGTGCGCCCGCTCGGGTCACCGATCATGCCGGTAAAGTCCCCGATCAGGAAAATGACCGTGTGCCCCAGGTCTTGAAAATGTTTGAGCTTGCGGAGCAGGACCGTGTGGCCCAGGTGCAAGTCGGGGGCGGTCGGATCAAAGCCTGCTTTGATCCGCAGGGGGCGGTTCGCCTGGCGCGCGTCCACGAGCTTCTGCCGCAGCTCCTCCTCGCGGATGATCTCGACGGTCCCCTTGCGGAGATATTCCAGTTGGTGTTCGATCTCGTGATCGGCGGCGCCGGGAGAAACGTCGTGGAAAGCCATGGCACTGCCGATTATATCATCGCGGGAGCGGCAGTCCGGCGCAGTCAGAATTGGATTTGTTTCGCTGATTTCGCAGGAAAGAAGAAGTGCAGGTCCTTCGTCGCTACGCTTCCTTCGGCTTCGCTCAGGACAAGCCTCAGGATGACAATCTGCTCAATTTGTGAACCGGGCTAGTGAACCCTGGGCCCGCGACGCGGTCCTTCGTGGTCCCGGTCGCGCATGTAGACGTCAAACTGGCGCTTGAGGTTCTGCCGCCGCCAGCGGTAATAGCGGTTGCGGAAATCAAAATAGGAGGGCCGCCCGCGCAGGTAGAGATAGCCGAACGCCATCCCTCCCAGGTGGGCCACGTGACTGACCAGACTCCCGGGCATGCTGACCGCGGATAGAAACGCGATGCCGCCCATAATCATCACGAAATACTTGGCCGGGATCGGGAAGAAGAAGAAAAAGAGAATAGGGACGAGGATGATCCGGTTCGGGAAAAGGACTCCATAGGCCAGCAAGATGCCGTAAACCGCCCCCGACGCCCCCACGGTGGAGACCGGTGAAGACGGGCCTACCATAATGACCGTCAGCCCCGCGCCGACGCCTGTCAACAAATAGTAGTAAAGGAACCGGCGGGTCCCCCAGGTTCGTTCCAGCTCGCAGCCGAACATCCAGAGCGCCAGCATGTTGAACAGGATGTGCCAGACGCCCGCATGGAGAAACAGGTAGGTGAACGGCTGCCAGAAGGCCAACCGATGAGTCACCAGATAGGGAGTCAGCGCGAGCGCATCGAACAGGAGACCGAAGCCGGCGCGGCTTGCCAGCGCGCTGACCACGAAGGCTGCCACGTTGGCGATGAGCAGATTCTTGACCGCGGGCGTCAGGCGGAAGTCAAAGCCAAAGTCAAAGCTGGTGCGATAGGTGCGAATAGCCATGCTGGTGGATGAGGCATTCCCGCCTGTAAGGGGTCTGGAAATTTTTCCGTCCCCTGCCTCCAGCATAGGGAATTTACCGGGCGAAGTCTAGCTCGGGGTTCGGGAAAAGCAGCATTGTCGGACAAGCCGCAACTGCGCAATTCAGCGCTGGGGTTCATGATAGGATCAAGCTGTATGTCCAATGTTCGCAGTCTGTGTCACGGGTATGTCCTCACCGGCGGACGGAGCAGCCGCATGGGGCAAGACAAGGCGTTGCTTCCCTTCGGTGACGAACCGTTGGGAGTGTGGGTGGCGCAACGAGTACGGCAGGTTTGTATTGATGTTTCACTCGTGGGCGACGCGGAAAAATACGCGGCGTGGGGATTTCCGGTCATCGAAGATGTTATTCCAGAGCAGGGACCGCTGGGCGGGATTCATGCTGCGCTGGCGCATTCCGTGGCCCGCTTTACCTTGGTGGTCGGCTGTGACATGCCGTACCTTTCGCCCGATTTTCTGAGACTTCTGCTGCGGATTGCCCAGGAATCGGATGCCGACGCGGTGGTCCCGGGATCGGAAGAGGTTGAGTACGAACCGCTGTGCGCCGTCTATGCTCGCTCCTGTCTGGCCCCCATCGAGGAGGCCTTGCGTGGGGGCCAGCGAAAGATCAAGGATGTTTACCGGCGGTTGCGGCTGCGAGCAGTGCCGCGCGCGGAGTGGAAGCCCTACGATCCGGAGGGCCGGTTGTTTCAGAACCTGAATACTCCTGAAGACTACGAGCAGGCCCGGCGGGGGCTGCTGCTCCGCGTTCCCGAACCGCGCGCTTGAGGAAGACGGAAAGAGGCCGCCCCAATGGCGGCATTGCGATGGCCAGCCATTACATCGAATTTCAAAACGTTTGCAAAGCGTTTGGAGACAACCGGGTTCTCGACGATGTGAGTTTCTATGTGGACCCCGGCGAGACGCTCGTGATCCTGGGCCGGAGCGGAGTCGGGAAGTCGGTTACCTTGCAGCATGTCATGGGCTTTCTGAAGCCCGACATGGGCCGGGTTTGGGTGGCCGGCGAGGACATTACCGATTATCGCGAATCCGAACTCCAGCACATCCGCCGGAAGGTCACCATGGTCTTTCAGTCGGGCGCGCTGTTTGATTCCTTAACGATCTTTGAAAACGTGGCCTTTCCACTGCAGGAGATGCGCAGTTACACCGAGGAGAACATCGAAGAGGTCGTCCTGGGCCTGCTCGACCTGCTGGAAATCCGGGAGCTGGCCGATGAGCTTCCGTCCGGCTTGAGCACGGGCATGAAACGCTCTGCCGCCATCGCCCGCGCTTTGGCCGCGCGGCCGGAAGCCGTCCTTTACGACGAACCGACCACCATGGTGGACCCTCTGATGTCGCACCACATCGAGAGTCTGATCGAGCGGCTGAAGCGGCAGTTGAAGCTGACCTCGGTGGTGGTCACGCACGATACCCGCCTGGCTCGAAGAGTGGCCGACCGGATGGTGTTCCTCGAAGCAGGACACGTGGCCTTCTTCGGAGAACCCGAAAAACTGCCCCTTTGCTCCGATGAGTTAATCCGGGAATTCCTGCTCGAAGACGAGATTCGTTTCGCACCGAGCGGGCCGGAATCTTGACAACCCGTTCGGCTTTGCGGAGAATCAAAACCAGTGGTCCAAGGGAAATCCCTTGGTTGCGTTGGGAGGTCGTCTAACGGTAAGACTGCGGACTCTGGATCCGCCTATCGGGGTTCGAATCCCTGCCTCCCAGCCAATTTCTTGGCCGCCTCAACAGAAAGTCGACCTGAAAACAAAGCCGCCCTAAGCGTACTTCTTGGGCAAGAACCGGAGCGCGTTTTCCCGATCCACCGCGCGCAGCTCCGCTGCGGAGTAGCCGCATTTCTCTAAGTTGGCAGCCGTATTCGCGCTGCTCCCGAAGGGGTGATCGGTCCCGAACACAACTTGTGACGTGGACACAAGCTGCTTCAGCGCGGTCATCTGGATCGGGTTCGTGGCTCCGGCGGTGTCGTAGTAGAAGCGCCGCAACTGACCGAGCCGCGATTTCGGGTCCGCCTGTTTGGCCAGGTTCTCGGCGCTGGCCTGCTGCCCCAGGAAGCGTCCGGGAAGGGCGAGGATGGTGCCGCCGCCATGAGAAAAGATGAACGTAATGTCCGGGCACTCCAGCGCCCGGCCGTTCTCGATCAAACTGATGATGGTTCGGGCGGTGTCCGTGTTGTACTCGACGGTCGTGTCCGGAACCCCCGGCATCAGGCTCTGGCAGCAGTCCGGCACCTGGGCATGCGTATAGACGATCGCTTTGCGACGGTTGAGTTCGCGGAAGACCGGAGCAAACGCCGGATCGCCCAGCCACCGGTTGCTGTAACTCGTCAGCAAGCCGACCCCCTCGGCCTTGAGGGTATCGAAGGCATGCTCGATTTCTTGCAGGCAGGCGTTGGCATCGGGGAAAGGCAGCACGGCGAACAGGCCGAAGCGGCCCGGGAAATCCGAGACCATCTTGGCGCCGTACTCATTGATCTCCCGCGCCCACTGGCGCGTCTCGGAATTGATTCCGAACCAGATGCCCGGCGTGGTGACCGAGATAAAGGAAGCTTGCACGCCGCCCTTATCCATGTCCTCGACCGCCTTGGCGGGCGAGTAGGGCTGCCAGGTCTGGAAGCCCTGCGTTTTCTTGTCATTCATCAGCTTGATCAAGGCCGGGTTCGCAAAGTGGTGGTGAAGGTCGAACCGCCGCGCGGAGCCGCCCGGCCGAGCGGTCTGCGCGAGCAACCCGCCCGCCGGCAGGATCGCCCCCGCTCCGAGTACAGCCAGGCCTTTCAGAAAATCGCGGCGCGAGGAGCCGAGAACAATCTGCGCTCCCTCGTGCCGGTGCAAGTCCACAACGGGATTGCCGCTCGCCACAGTGCAAAGTTTCATCGTCACTCCCTCCGATCAGGAGAAAATCATACGCTGGCCCCTCTGTGGGGTCAAGCGCAGGTTTCCATGGCTCCGTCGCAGGAGGGCGCCAGTGGATTCTCGCTTGTGCGCGCTCGGAGGCGCCCGCAGATTTGAAAATGAAACGTGCGCCGTGCGCTCGCGCCGACTGGGAAGGGAGACGGGATCCAACGACCACTTCCCCGTTCAGGCACCGGATACGCCATCCCCTGCTAAAGTATAGGGTGGAGGGGTTTCTCGAATGCGCGGAACATCCCTTTGTCCCGCAACAGTCTGCTGGATCGGGACCCCAGGAAGAGAAGCCTCCCTGCCCGCCCCTCAACCGTCCATATCAGGAGAAGTGAACACCCATGAACTGGATCACAGAGCCACAGGCCTGGATTGCGTTTCTCACCCTGCTCAGCCTGGAAGTCGTCCTCGGCATTGACAACGTGATTTTCCTTTCCATTCTCGCCTCCAAGCTGCCTGCTGCGCAGCAGTCCAAAGCCCGTATCGTCGGTCTGGGCCTGGCGATGTTCATGCGGATCGCTCTGCTCCTCTCGATTTCCTGGGTGATCCGTCTGACCGCTCCTTTGTTTACCGTACTGGCCCAGGAAATCTCCGGCCGCGACATCATCCTGATTGCCGGCGGGCTGTTCCTGATTGCGAAGAGCACGCACGAGATCCATCAGAAGCTGGAAGGAGAAGAAGGCCGCTCCTCCGCCCGGGTCGCGGCGACCTTCGCCAGCGTGATCATCCAGATCCTCTTGCTCGATGCCGTCTTCTCTCTGGATTCGGTAATCACCGCGGTGGGCATGGTGCAGCAGGTCGGCATCATGGTGTCCGCTATTGTCCTGGCGGTGATCTTTATGATGGCCTTCGCCGGGCCGCTCAGCCGCTTCGTGGAACGGCATCCCACCCTCAAAGTGCTGGCGCTCAGCTTCTTGTTGCTGATTGGCGTAACGCTGATCGTGGAGGGCTTCGACGGCCACGTCCCGAAAGGCTATATCTACTTCTCGATGGCGTTCTCCCTCTTTGTGGAAATGCTGAATCTGAAGGTAAGAAAATCGAAGGCTGCGCCGGTCAAACTCCACCAGCAGTATGTGGAGGCGTAAGCGCGCTCCGCAAACGGGGGAGTGCATTCGGCGGACCCGTGATCTCCCCAAAAGAGAAGGATTTCCAGACAGTCCCAGAACTACCATGAAATTAGTGAGGAGTAACCCCACTGGGATTTTATGAATCATTTTGTATCTTTATTCTTGTATCTTTTTTCGCCGGATAGTACTCTCAGGTTTCGACGGGCGGATTTCTGGCAGCTTGGCAGCGGCGAGGGCGGGGATGTATTCTAGCCAAGCGGGAGTCCACCGGATGTTCTGAATGGGGTGTGACGACGGAGTGGGCGGAGATCGCCCGTGTGACACCCGGGAAACTGTCACATCCGGTGGGGCGGATTCAGTAACCAGTTTGACCATTCCGATTCGAGAAGGAGACGTTTCATGGCGACGATGACGGAACCGGTTGTCCAACACTACAGTGCGTACAAGCCGAAACCCTTTACGCGAGAGCAGCGCGAGGACACCACGATCCTGTTCGGGGGCCTGACCTGGAAACATGAACGGTTGATCCAGGGCGTCCTGCACAATATGAAATACAAGGCGCAGCCGCTGCCGAACGTGGCGCGCCCGGACCTGGATTCGGGCAAGGAGCTGATTGACGTCGGCGCGTGCTGCCCCACGATCTTCACCACCGGCAACCTGGTCAACTTCTTGAAATCCGAAGTTGCTCTTCACGGCAAGGAAGAGGTCAACAAGAAGTTTATCTTCCTCACGGCGGGCGCTTGCGGGCCGTGCCGGTTCGGCCAGTATCACGAATCCTACACCATGGCTCTGGACGGCCTCGGACTGCGCGACTTCCGCCTCTTCCTGCTGGCACAGGACCAACTGGATCAGGGCGCGAGCGGCGGCGGCGGCCTCGAGATCAATCTGCCGCTCAGTATGGGGCTGGTCTGGGCCATCCTCTGTGCCGACGTGCTCACCGACCTCGAATACATGACGCGCCCCTACGAAGTCACCCCCGGACAGACCGACAAGGTCTTGCAAGAGAGCATCGAGTACCTCTATGAGGTCTATCGCAACCGGCCCGTCAAAGAGAACAAGTGGGCGATGCTCGCCTGGCATCTCAGCACCAATTATTTCACCTCCGCGCTCCGCAAGGTCCGCAAGATGTGGGACGCCATCGAGGTGGACCGCCTCCAGGTGAAGCCCAAGGTCAAGATCACCGGCGAGTTCTGGTTGCAGACGCATGAAGGAGACGGCAATTACAACATCAAGCGGTGGCTCGAACAGGAAGGCTCCGAGACCATTCCCCCGCCGATCGCCGTCTGGCTCCATTACCTGCTCCATCCCGCGATCCGGAAGCTCGAGAAGCGCCAGACCATGAAACGGGGCGCCAAGCTCAAGCTGGCCGTGTTGCAAGTTCTGGAGCGCGTCTACAACGGCACCTATAACCGCTTCCGGAAGGCCTTGGGGAATCTTCCCAATGCGCTTCCCGACCAAATCGAATTAAAGAACCTGGCCGAGCCGTTCTACCATTTCGAGTTGCGCGGCGGAGAGGGCCACCTGCTGATCGGCAAGGCGCTTCACACTTACCATCATAAGAAAGCGCACATGATCTGCGAGCTGACGCCGTATTCCTGCATGCCGAACACGATGTCGGTCGGCTCCATGGCGAACGTCCTCGGCAAGTACCCCGACCTGCTCTATGCGCCCATTGAGATCAAGGGCGACGCCGAGGTCCACGCGCTCTCCCGCTGCCAGATGATCCTGACGGAAGCGAAGAAGCGCTCCCAGCGGGACTTCGAGGAAGTCATCGAGAAGACCGGGCTGACCATCGAAGCGATCCGCCAGTACGAGGCGAAGCATCCGGAAGTCTGCCGGGCTACCTACCGCATCCCGCACCTGGGCTACGCCGGAACGGCGGCCAATTATGTCGCCCACCTGGCGCAAAGCGGCCGGATCGGGAGGGCGTGAGGCTCCCGCGGCGCCGGGCAATTTGGCGCTGCATTGTTCCCTCCAGAAGTGGTAGCATCGAAAAGCAGCGATTTCAGGGAGTTCAATGGCTACGGACCACCTTTACAACATCAAGCCCTTGCAGAAAGCCGCCCCCCAGGCTGCTCCCTCGTCTTCGGTCCCCTCAGGGGCGCGCGAGGGCGACTGGAAAATCTGTGGCATTGATGTTGGGAGCACGACCTGCAAATATACGCTGGCTACGAAGTCGGGCGAAGTGCTGGCGCAGACCTACGAGCGCCATAACACCAAGCAGGCCGAGAAAGTGCTCCAGTTTCTGACCACTCTGGAGAAAGAACACGGCCTGACGCCGCAGCGCGACTGCGTTTTCTTCACCGGTTCCGGGTCCGGAGGAATCGCGCCGCTGGCGGGAGGGAAGGTGGTTCAGGAAGTGGTCGCGGTCGCCGCCGCCGTCGAGAAATTGCACCCCGATGTCCGCTTCGTCAGCGAAATCGGCGGCGAGGACATGAAGACGATCTTCTTCAGCGGCAATGGCGACTTGAAGAGCAAGCAAGTCCTGATGCAGAGCGCCTGCTCCGGCGGCACCGGCACGTTCATCGAAAAGACGGCGCGCAAACTCCAGATCCCCACCGAGCAGCTCGCGCAGATGCACTACACCGGCTACACGCTCCACAAGATCAGCAGCAAGTGCGGCATCTTTGCCGAAGCCGACTCCAATACGCTGCTCAAGGCCGGCGTGACCGTGGAAGAGATCATCGCTTCGCTATTCGAGGCGGTCGTCTATCAAAACCTGGCGACCTTGACGCGCGGCAACACGCCCTTGCCCGAGATTCTGCTGTTGGGCGGCCCGAACCTCTTCTTCAAGGGATTGCAGGAAGCCTGGCGCCATCATCTGCCCAAGCTCTGGAAAGAGCGGAAGGTGGAACTACCCGCAGGCAAGACGATTGAAGAATTGATTCAAGTGCCTGCCGACGCGCTCTACTATGCCGCCCAGGGTTGCATCGAGATCGGCCTCCGAGAAGCCGTAGGCGTGGGGACGTACCTCGGCACGGAGAAGCTCCGCTGGTGGATCGAAGAAGGTCAGCACGAAGAGAAAAAGAAGCAGGGTCGGACCGGCCTCTGGGAGACACTGGAGGAACTGGAGGAATTCAAGGCGCGCTATGGCGACAGCGGAAAAGGAAATGGAAATGGAAACGGCCATGGCAACGGGAACGGCAAGGCTCCCCATGTCCCAGGAACGGAGTCCAGCCAGTCGCAGAAGCTGTCGCGCGTGATTGTGGGCTGCGATTTCGGCTCGACCACCGCCAAAGCCGTTTGCCTCACCCCCGACAAGGAAATGGTTTTTTCCTGCTACGCCTTGAGCAAGGGAAACCCCATCGAGGACGCCAAAGCCCTCTTCCAGCAAATCCGCGAAGCCCTCGGGGACGGCGAAATCCTGGCGCTCGGCATCACCGGCTATGGCAAGGACCTGCTCAAAGGGATTGTGGGAGCCGACTGCGCCGTGGTCGAAACGATCGCCCACGCGACCGCCGGACTTCACTACTTCCCGGACGCCGATTGCATTTGCGACGTCGGCGGCGTGGATGTGAAGATCATGCTCCTGAGCAATGGGACGGTCACCGACTTCCGCCTGAACTCGCAGTGCTCCTCCGGCAACGGCGCATTCCTCCAGGGTGTTGCGGAGCGGTTCAATATTCCCATGAGCGACATGGCGGACGGAGCCTTTGAGGCCCAGGCCATGCCGCAACTCTCGATGGGCTGCGGCGTCTTCCTCCAGAGCGACATCGTCAACCAGCAGCGCAAAGGATGGCAGGCGTCGGAAATCCTCGCCGGCCTGTGCGCCATCCTCCCGCTCAATGTGTGGATTTATGCGGGCGGACTGAATAACCTGACCAGCGTGGGGAAGAAGTACATCCTCCAAGGCGGCACGCACAAGAACCTGGCCGTTGTGAAAACACAGGTGGATTTCATCAAGTCCAAAGTTCCCGATGCCGATATCGTCGTCCATCCCTATTCGGGCGAGGCCGGCGCGATTGGCGCGGCTCTGGTGTCGCTCGACTGGTGGGAACAGGGCGGACAGAGCCGCTTCCTGGGATTTGAGATCATAGAAAAGCTCTCCTACAAGACCACCACCGCAGTGGATACGGTCTGCCACTGGTGCCCGGTGAATTGCCAGCGCAGCTTTATTGACGTGGAGCTGCCCGGAGGCAAGGGCCGCTCGTGGAGCAAGGTGCCGCTGGATCTCGGCTGGGAGCGGGTCATCGTCAATAACTCCTGCCCCAAGGGCCTGGTGGAAGACCTGAACGAGATGAAGGTCATCAAGGCCGAAATTGAGAAAACCAAAGATGCGTTTCCCAACGTTGCCGACCTGGTTCGCAAAGAAGGCTTCCGCCGCGTCAGCGCCTAAAGACCGCTCCGGCGTCCGGGTCGGAATCCCCAAAGTCCTCAATGTCTGGAACACTCACCAGTTCTGGGTGGGCTTCCTCAAGGGGCTCGGAATCGAGCCGGAAAACATTGTCTTCAGCTCCGATACCTCCGAGGAGCAGGGCCGCGAGTTCGGCAAGGGGCGTGGCACGGTGGATTGCTGCTATCCGGTGAAGTGCATGAGCGGGCACTATGGAGAGCTCATCTTCGGGATCAAAAAGAAAATTCACATCCTTATGAGCCCCATGATCTATTCCCTTCCCTCTTTTCAGCGGGGCCACGTGACCGACACCCTCACCTGCACTCGCGTCATGGCGGGACCGGAGACCATCAAGGCAGGGTTCCTGAAAGAAAGAGACGTTTTTGGCGAGAACGGTATCAAGTATGTCTCACCGTTTGTTTCGCTCGGCGACCGTGAGACGGTGGTTGACCAGTTGCATGAGTCGCTCAAGGACGTCTTCGACCTCGATTACGAAGAAACGGTGAAGGCGGTCCAGGCCGGATACCACGCGCTCGACTCGTTCAACCAGAAAGCCCGGCAGCAGAGCCGCGAGATTCTTGAGTGGTGTGCCCGGGAAGGAAAGCCGTGCATTTTCGTGCTGGCGCGCCCCTATCACATGGATACCGGTATCGGGCACGAGATTGAGGCTGAATTACAGGCTTACGGGTATCCGATTGTCTGGATGCAGTACTTTCCCACGGATGAGGATGTGATGGATTGGCTTTTTGGCCAGGACATCCGTGCCGGGCGAATCAAGACTCCATTCGATATTTCCGACGTCTGGACTTCTTCCTACAGCAGCAACACGAATGAAATTATGTGGGGGGCCAAAGCCGCCGCCCGATGCCCGTGGACAACCTGTGTCATCCGGCTTTCAAGCTATGAATGCGGCATGGACCAGCCTACCTACACGCCGACGCAGAAAATTGTCGAGGCCACCGGGACGCTCTTCTTCAAGTTCGGCGATCTCGACTCCACCAAGCCCTCCGGCAGCATACGGATTCGCATCGAGACGATTGTCCACTACATGTCCAAGTATTCGCAGGACATCATCCAGAAGAAG
>MEKR01000137.1 GCA_001767035.1 Acidobacteria bacterium RIFCSPLOWO2_02_FULL_61_28 | reverse complement strand
CATCTTAAAGAGAAGAACCAGCAAGCCGCCCGCCCACAGGGTCAACCACAGCACTCCGATCCGGACCACCGGAACAACGATCAAGTCACTCAAATCGTCAATGCGCTCCATTTCCCGCCGCCGGATGAAGTTGAGAGCGAACGACATTCCATGACTCAAAAGGAATAGCGCCCCGGAGACGATCGCCTGGACGGAGGTATTCCAGACCGTGGTGAGGATATAGAGACCGTTGCGAAACAATCCCATCGCCGGGTCCGGCGCGAGGTATTCTTCCCCAAAGATTGCCGTAAGGAAATACAAGACGACCGTCAGGAAGAGGCCGCCGGCATAGGCCAGAAACGGCGTTCCGGCGAAGGCCTGCAATGTGAGCGTCGGGTTTCGCTTGCGGCCGTGGAATCCGACGACCAGTGTCTTGAGCAGCGCAAAAAATCCGATGATTGCGGTCTCCAGCCAGTAGAGGAAAACGACCGAGAACACACTCCAGGCGAGGAACACGACTCCCAACAACGGAACCGAATTGACCAGGATAAGGACGATGGCCGAGGGGCGCGCTTTCAATCGGGTGAAGATGTTCCCGACCATCCCGGCGCTCATTCAGCTCAGGGCCGGGCTTCCAGGACGAAGCGCACGTTGCGCTCGCGGTTCAGTTGCTGGGTGAGAACCAGGTCGAGCCGTTCAAGCGGCACCGGGGTTCGCACGCCGGGGCTGGTTTCATAGACCAGCATGTCGCCTTCCAGCCAGTAATCCGTCACGATGAGGATCGTGTGGTCCTTGAACGCGAGCAAGGTAACCGGCCTGGCTGCCGGAGGAGCGGCGGTTGGTTGCTGCGGCTGCGGCGATTGTGTCGGAGGTGGCACAACGATGTCATACGGCCCCTGATACGGCGGCGGGGGCGGGGAAGCCGGCGTGCCAGTAATGATTTCGGTGTACACGGGGATGTAGTACGGGACGGAATAATAAATGATCGGGCCGCTGTAAGCCGCTCCAATCCCCGACCTTCCCCGGAAAGGTCCGCGCCAATGGCCGCCCGGCCCATTGTGTGACGAATCCTGCATCCCCGGCGTTCCCCCCGGAAAGTTGATGTTGGGGATTGGGAACGGCAACCCGGTCGGAAGCGGCTGCGGGCCGGCGGGCAAGGGCTGCATCCCGGGATGATTGATGTTGCCGATCCCCGGCGGCATCGCGACCGGAGGAAGCGCGTGCAGGCCCACGGTAGCTCCCAGCCGCCCGGCGAAGCTCGGGTCCGTAACGCCGCCGACAGGAGCCGGGGCCGGGGTCCTCGCAACACCGAAACCAGCGGACTGCGCAGGAGCAGCGGCAGCGACTCTGGGCGCAGTCGAGTTGGCCGGAGCGCCCAAACCACCGGACCTGCCACCCTGCCGTCCGCCGTGGGCCACACCGCCGTCGGGATGAACCCATCTGCCCGCCGGAAGCCCTTGCTGCGCGAAAGCCGGTGCGCTGGCGATCAGAATTGCTCCCAAAACAGCTCCGATGATTACCGCGCTGGAAAGAAGTCGGTTCATAACCCACCCCCTCTATGCTCAGCGTACTCCCCTGCGGAAACGGTGTCAATGGAGCACCCTTGTAGATGGTGTCCCTAAGCTAAGCTGTGTTGCCCAAATGGCGAATATAAAGCGAATATAAAAAGATATGTGTTGCAAACAAAGAACTTGTTGGCTTCGTTTGGTAGTTTTTCCTTTTTCTTACTATCCTCTCTCTCCTTCGATTCCCCCGTCGCCCCCTTCCTTCCATCCCCTCCCCCTCGGCAGTATGGATGACCCGCAGAAACGCAGGCAAGAGAATTCTTCCGAGAGTTCCGAGGGAACCGAATCCGGGTTGTCAACAACACAGGTTTAGGACACCACCCGCTTGTGACACCGCATTGAACCCATCCCCCGCAGAAATCTTGAGGAACGGCAATTCCTCCAGAGGACGTTCGATATAATAGGGAAAACACAATCCAAGGAGGGCGCTATGATCGTCGTGAGAGACGTTTTTCAGGTGGAGCCGGAGCAGATGAAGCTGGCCAAGGAGCTTGTCAAGCAGGAGCGCGAAATCGGGAAGCGGCTGGGGCATCACGTCACGCGCGTTTTGACGGACCTGACCGGCGAGTACTACACCCTGATCATGGAATCCGAATATACGAGCCTCGCCGACTATGAGGTGGCTCTCAAGAAGGTCCTGGCCGACCCGGAGTTTCAGCGCTCCTATCCGCAATTCCGCAAGCTGATCCGCGGCGGGCGCCGGGAAATCTTTACCGTGGTGGCCGAGTAGCCGGCCGGCTTATTCGGCAGTGAATGGACCAAAATCGGATCCCAAAGCTCACATCGACCAAGGGAGGCGTCATGGCAACTCTTTCGCTTGATCTGTTCAGTTCGATCCTCAGTTTTCTTGGCGGTGCGATCCTATCAATTGACGCTCTCCGCGTCAAACGAAGCATCGGAGAGGAAAGCAGCGCGAAGCATTTCCTTGAAATCTTGGAAAAAATTCCTGGGTCAGTGGGGCTTAGGGACAAGCATGGAAAATCCCTGAACACTGAACGGGCTCTACAACTTTGGCTTTCCGAGCGATCCTTCCAATGGGCATGGCTGGGATTTGTGTTGATGACCGCAGGTTTTTTCTTGGAAATCTTAACAAAGTGACATGCCTATGGGTCAGTTCCGGATTCGAAGAACTGACTTCAAGTAAATACGTATCCGGATAGGTTGTTTCGATTCGTTACGGTCGGTTTCCCGGCGGAATACAAGCACATAATCTGTATGGAACGCATGGGAAAATGAATCACCGTAGAGACCGTACCGTGCGATAGGAAGAGAGTCATCCCACTCGTAGGTTTCAAGAGCTCTAACCGCAGCCGCCAGAGCATGTAAGACAAGCTCTGCCTCCGAGCCCAGTTCCTCCTCAAGCCAATCAATTGTGTGCCAAAACTCTATAGTTGGGTGTATCCAGAGTTCGGGCGGATCCAGTGGGGGGCTCCTTCACGCTTTCAGACTCGTTTTCGACTCCGTCGAGAAAAACTGTCATCCACCTTGGAAGCGTTACGCGGAACTTCGCCACATGCGATCGAGAATCTGGGCGGCATTGTTGACGTCAGCTTCCGGTTCTGTTATTTCAGAAATAAAAGGACGGACCTCCGCGGTAGGTACCTTGAACTCTTTCTGGAGGGACTCGATAAAGCCAGGTACCCGAGCTGACCCACCTGAAACGTAGATTTTCTCGACCTTTCTGGAGGCAGCCGTATGCGAAAAGAAATCAAAAGTTTTCCGTATGTCGCTTACAAGGACCTCTGCAACCGAATGCGTGGTGTGGACTTCCTGTCCCTCGGTTGCAGCCTTTGCTGCTTGACCTTTTTCTAGCCGAGTTGCGTCCTCAAAGCCGAGGTCGAGCTCTTTCTGTAGAGCTTCCGCGTACTTGGTAAAACCTATTGCGACTTCGCGAGTAAACAGCGGGTCCCCGTCCTTCAGTATGTTGATCGTCATTACGTCACTGCCCACATTCACAAGGGCAATTAGCCCCCCCCCCAGAGAATCCACCTTCATTTCCATGGAATCCTTTGGACTAAGGAGTTTAGTTGGCTCCAAAGCCTCCTGGCCTGTCGCAGCCCCCTTTGTCTTGCGGCGCGAAAAGAGATGGTTTGCAAATGCTTCAGCGCCTTTAATCGTATCGTAACGCCCAGCACTTATATCCTCTTCCGCACGGCGGTCCTGAATGTCGGCCTCTGGAGTCCCTATCGCAATCAACCGAGCGGGAGTTAAGCGAACACTTGCTCCATCGGTCAGGAACATCTCCAAATAATCTCCCACGTGAACATCCAGGGCAGATGCGATTTCACCTGGAAGCGTAATCTGATTACGTCCCCTAATTCGAACAGCCTTGCGTATTCTTGTCATTGCTTATTATAGCTCCATAATCATAATATCAGAAAATCAGAAAAGCGGTCCTAGGAAAGTTTAACAATATATATATCTTATAATCAGCAGTTTACAGGAATATTCCTGTTTAGAAGAAGTTCCCAGAAACCCGTCCCCTATGAGGAAAACGGCCCACGGTGGATCGCCGCTTACCAGAGACCAAATCACATCAAGACGCAAAACCTTCTCCTCTGCTCGCATCACTCACTCTTCGGCACGGTGCGCATACCGGTGGCGGGGTAGCGTTCGCCGGCGGCGGCACCAACGGGAATCGCTTGATCGAGGCGGGCCAGGTCGGCGGGCGTAAGCGTCACGTCGAGCGCCGCGAGGTTTTCTTCGAGGTAAGCAATCTGCTTGGTGCCGGGGATGGGAACCACATCCTTTCCTCGCGCCAGGACCCAGGCCAGAGCCACTTGCGAGGGCTGGAAACCTTTCTCCGCCGCCATCGCTTCGATGACGCGCACCAGTTGCAAGTTCTTCTCGAAGTTCTCCGCCTCAAAGCGCGGGAAGTCCCTCCGCCGGTCGCCGGGTCCCAGGTCGTCCGGGCTTTGAAACCGTCCCGTCAGAAATCCGCGGCCCAGAGGGCTGTAGGCAACAAAGCCGATCCCCAGCTCCCGGCAGGTCGGCAGGATTTTCTTTTCCGGATCGCGGGTCCAGAGCGAGTACTCGCTCTGCAAGGCCGCCATCGGAAAAATGTCCCGCGCGCGGCGGATGATTTCCGGCGACGCCTCCGACAGGCCCAGACACCGGACTTTGCCCTCGGCCACCAGATCGGCCATCGCGCCGACGGTCTCCTCGATGGGGGTCTTGGGGTCCACGCGGTGCTGGTAGTAGAGGTCAATCACCTCCACGCCGAGCCGGCGCAGGCTCGCGGCGCAGGAGGCCCGCACGTATTCCGGCTTCCCGTTGATGCCGACGAACGTCCCGTCGGGGGCGCGCACGGTTCCGAACTTGGTCGCCAGGACGACTTTGTTCCGGCGGCCGTGGATGGCTTTCCCGATCAACTCTTCGTTATGCCCGCGCCCGTAGGCGTCAGACGTGTCGAGGAAGTTCACCCCCAGGTCGAGCGCGCGATGAATCACGGCGATGGAGGCGCGGTCGTCCACCAGTCCGTAGAACTCCGACATGCCCATGCAACCAAGTCCAATGGCCGAGACGAGCAAGTCGCTGTGTCCGAGCCGACGCTGCTTCATGGCAAGCCTCCGAGCGGTATCGAGAGGACGAATTATTGCCGCGCGGCCTGGTCTGCCTGCGTTCCCGCCGCCGCGACGCGGACTTTGGGAACGTAGTCCGGGTCAATCCGATGAATTCGTTCGAGCAGCGCCTGGGCCAGTTGGTTTCGTCCGGCGCGTTGCGCCAACCCGGCCAACTGCTCCAGGCGAAAAAGTCCCGTAACCCAGCCGTCGAATCCGGTCTCGCCGGCGAAGCGGTCCGCCAGTTTGAGCAAGGCGTCCTCGCCTTCTTTGGGATTGGGTCCGAGCAGGGCAAACTGCGCTTCGAGCGGCTTGAGCAACGACTCCTCCCAGTTGCGCGGCTGTTGGCCGTAGAGCGGGTGATTGGCGACGTCTTCCTGAAACGTCTTCAAGTGCGCTTTGGCCTGCTCGTGTTCCTGGTGCGCTTCGTCGGTCCGGCCCAGAGCAAGCAGCGCCTCGGCGGCACGCACGGAGCCGACGAAGCGGGCCAGGGCCAGCGGACGCTGCTGGGCTTCGCGGGCGGCTTTCAAAGCTTCTTCGTAGCGGCCCCGCAGCAGCAGGTACTCGATCCACGGATCGGTGAAGCGCCCGTCGCGCAGGCTCCGCACCGGCAGATAGAACGCTTCTCGCAGAAGTTGTTCCGCTTCCTTCTCGTGCCCCAGACGCAGGTGGACCGAGCCCATCAAATGAATATTGTGGCCGTGGTGCCATTCCTCGACCGGCGGGATGCCTTTGTCGAAGTATTGCCGCTGGAGCTTGTCGGCCTTGGCAAGCTGCGACAGCGCCTCCTGCCACTTCCCCAAGCGCGGCAGCACATGCGCGTACATGTGTTGGGCGTGCGGGACCCCGGAGACGGCGGCGGCGTACTTGGCCCCATGCTCGCCCGACTTCTCATAGCGCCCGAGCCCTTCATAGGAATGAATCAGGTAATGATTCGCGCCCCAATGGTTCGGGTCGTGGAGCAGCGCGGCTTCATAGTAAGCGATGGAGCCGACCCCGCCTCCCTGGCCGCGCCCCGACGCCCGGGCTTCTTGGGCGTTGCCGCGCAGGACCCAGGCATGGGCGTCGTCCGGGTCCATCGCGATCAGTTCATCAATCCCTCGCCGGTACTCCTCGAGCTTGCGATTGCGCTCCTGCGGCGCGGCAAAAATCGTCTCCAGCTGCAACTGCCCGAGCGCGATCCACTTGGCTTCCTTCGGCGTCAGCTTGCCGTTGGCCGCGAGTTGCGCCGCCTTCTTCATGTGATCGAAGGCATCGGCCAGCGCCTCCGCATTAAAGTGGGCCTTGGCGAGACCGAGTTCGGCCATCGCCAGCTCCGGGTCGCGCCGCAAGGCTTGCTGGAACGACCGCGCTGCCTCGACCCAGACATACGAGTGCAGGTACGCGACGCCCTGATCGTAGTACGCTTGCGCTTCGGCGGAACTGGTGGTGACTTTCTGGCGCATCCGTCCGGCGCCGGGATCGAGCGCGACGGGCCGCGCCATTACCTCCGCCGAGGAAACGCGCGGGATTCGCTCCAACCCCGCCGGCAACCCGCTCTGCTGCGCCCGCGCCGTCCCCAATACCGTTAGCCACAGGATGAACGCCGCGCAGCCCCTGATGAAAGACAAATACATTCCCTTCCGTTCCGCCGCCATAGCTTTTCTCCTCGTGTCGTTTGCTGGGACCTTCGCCCGCTCGCCGTCCCCGGCACTATCGGGATAATCATACGCAAACCGGGCGGCTGTTTCCACCGCGAATGACACCGCGAATGACACCGTGAACGACCGTCTTGCCAAACGGGGACCCTTGGCGCAGAATGCACGAGGAGGCGGATTTATCGAGGATGCGCACGAGGATGATGGATGACCGCGGCGTCTTCTGAGGTCAACCGGCAACGCAGAAAGTTCGCTCTGCTGACCGCCGGAGGTGTGGCGATTCTGGTCGGCGTTCTGAGCCTGGCCGGGGCGCTCGACCGCCTCGAGAATACGGCCTACGACCAGCGCTTCCGGTGGCTGGCGCGCCCGGAGCTGGCCAGCCGCGAGGTCGTGGTTATTGACTTCGACAACACCAGCTTTGCCAACCAGGGGTTGCTCGAAAACGTGGGCCGCTGGCCGTGGCGGCGCAACCTCTACGCTTTGCTTCTCTACTATCTTCGCCAGGCCCCGGCGCGAGGGGTCGGCATTGACATCATTTTTGCGGGAGCGGACGCGCATGAGGGCGACGACCAAACCCTGGCCCAGATGCTCGGCGAGCGGCCCGACACCGTGCTCGCTTTTTCGCTCAACCGGGCGACGCGCGAAGGCGCGGAAGAAGAACCGCCCGAATTGCTTCGCAACGCCTGGGCGGTCCGAAACACCGGCTGCGGCTTTCGGGAGCAGCACACCGGCGCGGACTTGCCGCTGGTGGGTTTGAGCCAGCGCGCCCGGGCGCTCGGGTCCGTGACCATGGTTCCCGATGCGGACGGCGTGCTGCGGCGCGCGCCCTTGCTCTTCCGCTACCGGAGCAGTTACTATCCTTCCTTCGCGCTGGCGCTGGCCGCCCCGTTCCTGGCGGGATCGAACGGGACTCCGGCCCCCGCATCCGGCGGGCAGCATAGCGCCCCGCGCCCGGCAGAGCAACCCCGCGCGGAGTTCGGTTGTGGCGGAACACTACTGGTGGGAGAATCCCCGATACCGGTCGAAGGAACCTTCGGCCTGACCGGAATCTATTGGTACGGCCCGGAATCCCCGGTCCGCTCGGTGGAGCGCGGTGGAGGCAATCGCGAGCGGGCTTCCGACGAAGTGTTTCGGCACTATCCGGTCTGGCAGATCTATGATTCGGCGGTGGCGCTGGTGAATCAGCAGGAACCCCCGGTGCCTCCCGCCGTGTTCCGCGATAAGATTGTGGTGATCGGGCCGTCGGCGGCGGGCACTGGCGACAACCGGGCCACGCCGTTTTCCCCGACCACGGCGGGGGTCGAAGTGCAAGCCACGCTGATCAGCAACGTGCTCGAAGGCCACTTTGTCCGCCCGGCCGGAGACCCCTGGACGTTGCTGGCGATTGCGTTGCTGGCGGTCGCGACCTCGGCTGTCGTCTGGCGCTTTGACGACTGGCGCATCTATACCGGTCTGGCGCTGGTTCTGGCGGCGGCGTTCCTGGCGGGGAACTACGCGCTCTTTCATGCATGGCGGGTGTCGCTGGCGCAGGTGGCGCCGCTGGCGGCGGCCGGGTTGGCCTACACCGCCGGCAACCTGACCCGCTATCTGACCGAAGGGCGCGAGAAGAGGCGGTATCGCGCCACGCTGGTCAAGTACGTTGCCCCGCAACTGGTCGAAGCCATCATGGCCAACCCGCGGATGGCCGGGTTGCACAACGACAAGCTCGATCTCACCGTGCTGTTCTCCGACGTGCGCGGCTTCACTTCGCTCTCTGAAAAAATCCCGGTGAACGAGCTGGTGGCCACGCTGAACGAATTCTTGAATGCCATGGTCGAGGTGATCTTCCGGAACGGCGGGACGCTCGACAAGTTCGTCGGCGACTGCGTGATGGCCATCTGGGGCGCGCCCGTCCACCAGGCGAACCACGCGGAACTGGCGGCCCGCACGGCGCTCGAGATGCAGGCCGCGCTGGAACGGCTCAATCAGGGCTGGAAAGAACAAGGCCGCCCGGAACTCAAGATCGGCGTCGGAATCAACACGGGCGAGATGATCTTCGGCAACATCGGCTCGGAGCGGCGCATGGACTTTACCGTCATCGGCGACAACGTGAATCTGGCGTCGCGCCTGGAGAGCGCCACAAAGGAGCTGAAGGCTTCGATCGTCCTCAGTGAGTCTACCTACGAGCGCATTGCGCCGCTCGTCACGGTGCGCGATCTGGGGACCATTCAAGTGAAAGGGAAAGACACGCCGATCCACGTCTACGAACTGCTCGGCATGTCCGGATCGGTAATGTCCGGATCGGTAATGTCCGGAAAGGAGTAAGATACCTTTATGACACAGCGAAGACTGATCAGCCGTCTTGGCCCGGCGCTGGCGTGTGTTCTGATCTTGTCACTGGCCTACGCGGCGTCGCAGCAGCCCGGCAACCAGCCCCAGGGCCAGGGACAGGGCCAGGGAGGCCAGGACAAGAAGGAAGAGAGCAAAGAGCAGCCCCCGGCAAGCCAGGGCGGCGGCGGGGGAGCGTTCTCCAGTTTCCGCCGCTTGACGGACACCGGGCGGACTGAACAGCGGGAGACCACCGTGACCGCCGGAGCCAAAGGCGCCAAGCCGGGCGTGGGGCGCGAGGTCGGCAATGCCCAACCTTCCGCCGATGACCGGTCCCAAGTCGCCGGCATGGAGCAGACGGAGCCTACCGCCGAGGAGATGGACGCTTTCTTCAAGGAAGGCCAGCTCTCCCCCGAACAGAAAGGAGCAAGCCAATGAACCGCCGGAAAGGTATTGTATCTGGCTCCCAGTCGCGGTTGTCACGTCAGGGCACGACTTCAGTCGTGCCGGATGTTGCAGAACAGCAGCGAAATTTCCTTGCGGCTTCAGCCGCTGAGGTACATACCTCAGGGGCTAAAGCCCACCGGAACGGAGCCGGCTTCTCGGCATGGCTAAAGCCATGCCCTGACGTCGCGCCAAAGCTGGTTTCGAAAAAACTTTTCCTGATCGTGTTGCTCTCCTGCGCGTGGATCGGCGGCGCCTCGCTTGCGCGAGCGCAGTTTGGCCGCCTGGGCGGCATCGTCAATCGCGGCAAAGCCACCGTGGATAAAGGCCTGGACAAGGCGGACCAAGGCAAGCAGATCGCGGAAACATTCACGCCCCTGACCACCGAGCAGGAAGTGGCAATGGGCAAGGAAGTCGCCGCGAAGATGATCGCCTACTTCAAGCCGTTCAAGAACGACAAGGCCCAGGCGTATGTCCGCAAGGTGGGCCGGGCGGTGGCGTTGCAGTGCGAGCGGAAGGACGTGAAGTACCGCTTCGCGTTGCTCGACACCGACGATGTGAACGCCTTCGCCGCTCCCGGCGGGTTTATCTTCGTCACGCGCGGCCTGCTCGAGAACATCCAGAGCGAGGCGCAACTGGCCGCGATCCTGGGCCATGAGATCGGACACGTGTCGGGGAAGCACATGGTCAAGCAACTGGAGACCGACAAGGTGGTGCAGGCCGGGTTGAAACAGGCGGACTCGTTTACGTCGGGCAGCCCGTACCTCGACCAGGTGGGCCGGGAAATCCTGGCGCGGCTGATTGACCGCGGCCTGGATCATACCGCCGAATACGACGCCGACCAGCGGGGCGCGAACTACGCCTACGCCGCCGGCTACCGCCCCGACGGCATGGTGGCGTTCCTGACGACCATGCGTGCGGCCGTCGAAAAAGCCGACGCCAAGACCGCGTGGCTGGCGCGCACTCACCCGCCCATCCAGGAGCGCATCCAGCGCGTGCAACAGCTCGTGTCGGATCGCAAGTGGCAGGTGGAAGGCCGCCCCGACAACTTTGCCCGCTATCAAGCGACCATGAAGGCGGCCGCCGGACAGTAGCGTTCCCCGGCCGGCCTGGAACCGCAGCAGGAAGGCGGATCAAGTCTCCGCTACGATGCGTGTCACTTTCCTGCTCAGCCCTTAGCTTCGGCAAACACTTCCTGGGCGACTTTGGCGGCATTGACCGCGGTGGGCCAACCGCTGTAAAAGGCCATGTGCGTAATGAGTTCGCCAAGCTCTTCTTTGGTTACGCCATTTTCGAGCGCGCGGGCGATGTGGGCGCGGAGCTGATCGGTGCGGTAAAGCGCCGTCAGCGCGGCGACCGTGATCAGGCTCCGGTCGCGCTTGGAGAGGCCGGGGCGCTCCCAAATGTCGCCGAAGACCACCTTCGTCGTGAGTTCCGCCAGGTGGGGCACAACATCCTTCAGGGCGCTGGTGGCCAAGTTTAACTTCTTCTTTTTTGCCGAACGATTCATCAGGGGATCTCCTTGAGAATTACGATCACGACTACGCCATTCTTGGGAACGGTGGGTCCCGGAAAAGCAGGGGTAGCCACGGCACGTCCTTTGTGCCGTGGGTCTTTGCTTACATCGCTCCTTCGTCCGCCGACGGCCCGTAAAGCCCGGGCACGGGGATGTCGTTCAAGCGCAGATAGAGGCCGAGCTGGGCGCGATGGTGGATGGTGTGGTTCATCAGAAAGCTCCGCAGGACGGCGATCCGCGGCATGGTCAGGATCGGCTTCCCCGCCGAGAGAAGCGACCAGGGTTTCATCAAGTGCTCGTCGCTGGCTGCGGCGACGGTGGCGCGGGCCGTGGCCACGTTCTTGTCAAACGCCTCCAGGATGTCCTGGCGCGAGCCGAGCTTGGGGCGCTCGTAGCGCTGGCCGCTGGGCGGGTTCACGTCAAAGGAATCGAGGTCAATCGTCGCTCCCATCCAGCCCGGAATCTCCGCCAAATGGATGGCGAGTTCGCCCATCGAGAACGACTTCGCGTGGGGCTTCCAGGCGAGCTTGTCGTCGGGGACCCGCTCGAGGGTTTTGCGTGTCCCGGCAAACTCGTGATCGAACTCCGGCAGCAGCGCCTGACTCAGTGCCATAGCTTCTCTCCTCCGTAGCAGCGGTCCCTCCACGGTAGCAGATCACTCGCTCGGCAGGCAAATTTCCAGGGTGGATTCGAGAGGATCGAGCGCTGCCGGAAGGCTCCAACCGATGGGGGCGCGCAAGTGAGACAGTTTTTGGGACGGTTGATGCCGGGAAGACGCGGGATATCGCGGGACAGTCCGGGATGAACCGGGATGTGCCGGAGTGAAGTAAATATTGTCAAGTCAACGTATTGCATTGAAAAGTTTGGAGGCGCGGGGCGGATTCGAACCGCCGCATAAAGGTTTTGCAGACCTCTCCCTTACCACTTGGGTACCGCGCCTCGATTCCGTTGCGTGCGGTCAGCGTCATGGTCGCTGCCCAGCCCTCACGCCCTTGAGATTGATGGAGCGGGAGACGGGATTTGAACCCGCGACTTCGACCTTGGCAAGGTCGCACTCTACCGCTGAGTTACTCCCGCGTGAATTGGATTATACAACAGGGAACAGGGAATAGGGAATAGGGAACAGGAAGAAGGAGTCAGAAGTCAGAAGAAAAGCAGGTCCCGCGTCCCCCGGCAAGCCGGGGTCCTCGGGGTGACAATCCGAGCCGCCATCCACCAATCACTATTCACTAACCACTGTTTTTTTCACTGACGGCGTTTGCGGCGGGAGTCCATGCGGGTGAGGAGTTGTTCGTACTTGGCCTTCTGGTCGTCGGTGAGGATTTCGCGGATGCGGCCGCGGCCCTCCTGGCGGATGACGTCCAATTCTTGCTGGTGGGCATGGAACGCGGCGCGGGTTTCGTCGAGGATATGGTTGAGCTTCTGGGCCTGGTCGGGGTTCAGGCTCAGCTCGCGGGTGAATTTCTCCACCGTGCGCTGCTGGCGGGATTGGCCGCGGGGCGTATCGGCGCGGGCCATGCGGAGGTCGGGACCCCAATTCAACCACACGTTCGTCGCCAATGCTCCCGCAACGATCCCGCAGAAAAAGATGAGCAGGACGAACAAGGCAGCCCGGCTTTTCTCCGGCCATTTGGGAAGTTTCACGTTAGTTCCCCTCTGAGACTTCGATTAGGCTCGTCATGACCAGGTCCCGGTTATCGAGGCGCTCCGCCTCGGAAGGAACGAGGCTCGAAAACTGCGTGGAGGGGAAGCCAAACACGCTCTCCTCTTCCACATCCATCTGAAATGTCATGGTCCACGCTGCGACCAGCAGCCCGAACAGCAACAGCGGATAGGCCAGCCGCGGCTGCCAGGATTGGGCCAGAACGCCGAACCAGCTCGATTCCGCTTTCCGTTCAATGTTCTGTTGCACGCGCGCGTAGAAGCCGGGGCCGGGAACCGGAGGCGCTTCCTGGGGCACCAGCCAAGCCAGGCAGGAACGGGCGCTCCGTGCGTCCGCGAGCGTTTGTTCGCAGGAGCGGCACTGGCGGAGGTGCTCCTGGAACACGCGTTCCTCGTCCAGGGAAAGTTCCCCGGCCAGGTGGGCCTCGAGTTGTTCGTCAACGTGCTGGTGCATGCTCGCGCCTTTCCCGCTTCGGAAAAGAATACCTTTGGGCAACTTTGGCCAGCCGCTTTCGCGCCCGAAACAGCTTGACCTTGACCGTGTTCTCATTCCAGGAAAAAAGCTGCGACAGGTCGTGAATGGAATAGCCTTCGACCTCGCGCAGCAAGAGCAGCAGCCGCTCCTCCGGGGGCACCTTTGCCAATAGCAACGCCGTCATCTGGGCCAGTTCGGCCTGGCGGTCCGGCAGGACTTCGCTCGCCCGCCGGTTGGAGAATTGCCGCGTTTCCTCCTCGGACAGTTCCGAGAGACAGACCATCCGGTTGGAGCGCTGCTTGCGCAGGTGGTCGTAGCACTCATTGACCGTAATCCTGTAAATCCAGGTGAGCAGCGCGGAGCGGAAGTCGAAATTCCCGATCCCGAAGTACACCTTGGTGAAAACTTGCTGCGCGATGTCCTCGACGTCGGCGCGGCGGCGAATCAGCGCGTAGGCGATCGAGAAAACTTTCCCCTGAAACCGTTCCACCAGCAGCCGAAAGGCTTCCGGATCACCCGCTTGGCAACTCCGCACCAGGGTGGTGTCCCAATCGAGTTCCCTCGACGGCGCCGCCGGGGCCAGCACCTCGGGGACCGGGAGTGCTAGTTCCATATGTCGTGAGACGCGCATGAGCCTGCTTCGGTTACAAAAATCTTGGGGTCCGGACCCTGCTTTCCGCCCGCCCCTCTGCCTGATATTTTATCCCATCGGAGGAAGTCTGCACGAACTATTTTTCCTGGGCCGCCGCGCGCTGGATGCCGCAGCCGAGTAACCTTAACCGTTCGAGAGAACCGATGGGGATCCCTCCCCCCGGCTACTCCCACTCGATTGTGCTCGGAGGTTTGGAAGTAATGTCGTACACCACGCGGGTGATGCCCCGGACTTCGTTCACAATGCGGCTGGAAATCCGCTCCAGGACTTCATAGGGCAGGCGGACCCAATCGGCGGTCATGGCGTCTTCGGAGTGCACGGCCCGCAACGCTGCGGTGTAACCGTAAGTCCGCTGATCGCCCATCACCCCGACGCTGCGCACCGGCAGCAGCACCGCAAACGACTGCCAGATGCTGTCGTAAAGAGCCGCAGCGCGGATTTCCTCAAAGACAATCTCGTCGGCGGCACGCAACAGCTCCAGGCGCTCCGGCGTGACCTCCCCCAGGATGCGCACGGCCAGTCCCGGCCCCGGAAATGGTTGACGATGAAGGATTTCCGGGTCAAGCCCGAGGTCCGCCCCGACGCGCCGCACCTCGTCTTTGAACAAGTCCCGCAGGGGCTCGATCAGCTTCATCTTCATAACCTCCGGCAGGCCGCCGACGTTGTGGTGCGTCTTGATGGTCGCCGAAGGCCCGCGCACGGAGACCGACTCGATCACGTCGGGGTAGAGCGTCCCTTGAACCAGATACTCAACTTGGCCGAGCCGTGCCGCTTCCTCTTCAAACACGCGAATGAATTCGTTGCCGATGATGCGGCGCTTCTGCTCCGGGTCGGTCACGTCTTGCAGCTTCGCTAGGAACCGCTCGGAGGCGTCCACGCCCGTGATGTTCAGTCCCAGGCGGCGAAGGCTTGCCATCACCGTGGGGAACTCGTTCTGCCGGAGCAAGCCGTTGTTGACGAAGACGCAAACCAGGCGGTCGCCAATCGCCCGGTGGACAAGCGTTGCGGCGACGGTCGAGTCCACGCCGCCGCTCAACGCGCAGAGCGCGCGCCCTGCGCCGACCGTCTGGCGGACCTCGGCGATGGTGCGCTCGATGAACGACTGCGAAGTCCAGTCGGGGGCGGCTTGACAGATGTCGAAAATGAAATTGGCCAGAATCTCGTCGCCGTGAGCGGTGTGCCGCACTTCGGGGTGAAACTGCACGGCGTAGATGTCGCGCTGCGGGTCCTCGGCCGCCGCTACCGCCGACTCGGTCCGGCCGGTCTGCCGGAAGCCGCGCGGCAATTCGACCACCTCATCGCCGTGGCTGTTCCAGACCGGCAAGGGCGAAGGCAAGGAGCGCAGCAGGCG
>MEKR01000136.1:1653-16671 GCA_001767035.1 Acidobacteria bacterium RIFCSPLOWO2_02_FULL_61_28 | reverse complement strand
GGCTTCACGAAGTGAGCGGGCGGCTGCGGTGGCTCGAAGAAGCGGAACGCTTGATGGCAACGGCCAACGCGTATTACTGGGACGAGGCGGAGGGCGGTTTCTTCTTCACCGCTTCGGACCATGAACAGTTGATCGTGCGGAGCAAGCTCGGGAGCGACAACGCCATTCCATCGGGCAATTCGGTGATGATTATGAACCTGCTGCGTTTGGGCGTGCTGCTGGGCCGCTCCGAGTTCCGGGACAAGGCCGAGCGCATCGTGAGCCTCTTCGGCGGCAACGCGGCGCAGTCCCCGTTCGGCCATGAGCGGTTCCTCTGCGGTCTGGAAGCCTGGCACGAGGGCTTGCAGGAAATCGCCATCGTGGGCGACCTCGACGATTCTCCCGCAATGGAAAAGCCCACGGCGAGGAAATCGCTCGCCGTGGCTACCTCGCTCTTGCGCGTCGTATACGAATCCTACCTCCCGAACAAAGTTGTGGCCTTGCTTGATCCATCGTGGCCCGAGGCTGGCAGGCTCACCGAGCGCGTTCCGCTCCTGGCAGGGAAGCAGGCGGTCCGAGGCAAGCCCACCGCCTACATCTGCCGCAACTACGCCTGCCAGTCGCCCACGAGCAACCCGGAGGCGCTGCGACAACAACTGGGCTTGCACAACGTTCAGTCTGAAGCCCCATAGATCGCTGATGATGGTCGCTTTCCCTTGATATTAGGGGGAGGGAAAAAGGCGGAGCGTTTTCAGAACAGTATCAGCTAGCTTGCCGGAGGTCGCGAGTCTTTCCAGCCTTTTATATACGTCGGAAGTGGGATCATTGGTCTTTTTGCCGACGCCAACAACAGCAATCGCGTTCAGGTCTTCGTAAATCCGATACACAACCCGGTAGTCCCTAAAGTGGAAGCTCCGAAAACCGGCCAACGGTTCTGTCAGTTCGTCGGAGCAGCCGGCGGGGTTGTTCAATATAGTTTTCTCAAACTCCTTTTTGAGAGCTTTTCGCGTGTTCTTGGGGAGACCTTTTATGTCTTCCACCGCTTTCGGGGTGAACTTCCCGATGTACAACTATCCCTCCCCAAATGCCTCCTCGAAGGACCGCAATTTGCCGAGGCGAATGTCGGCGTCCAGCGTTTTCGCAGCCGCCATGATCTGACCGAAGAGCCGCGCGTCCATGGTGATCGAGAGGGTTTCTACGGCGGCTCGAAGTTTTCCCAGGACTTCGTTGAAGTATTCCTTGTCCATGACAAGCTTTTCCTCTTCTTCGTCGCTCGCAGAGATCAAAACCACGGTTCGCCCTTTGGCTCGTTTCAAGGTTGCGCGCTGGTTCTGGCGCAATTCCGAGCGCTTTACTTTGATCCAATGCGGTTCGGTTAAAGCCGACACAGTCATGGGAAACCCCCTGATGTACTCAAGTTAAGTACATTCTGTACAATAGTAGCGTACAAGATCGAATGCCGGGCAGTCAAGGGTTCCGGTAAAGTAAATTGATTCGATCCAGCCCGGCGACTTGTCCGTCGCCGGGCGTCCGGCCCGCAGCCTCTCCGTTTGGGCTATACTAAAAGGTTCGCCAAGGCAGACACGAGGAAAGCTGCGGCGGACGGCCTTTCCCAGCACAGCGCATTTGAGGTGACAAATGAAAACAGATCCCAAGATGAAGCATCGGAGTTCGGAAGTTTCCATCGGGCCGGAGCGCGCGCCGCACCGGGCGATGTTCCACGCCATGGGGTTTACCGACGAGCAGATCGCCCGACCGCACGTCGGCGTGGCGTCGAGCTGGAATGAGATCACGCCCTGCAACTACCACCTGAACCACCTGGCCAAGAAGGTCAAAGAGGGAGTCACAGCGGCCGGCGGCACGCCGTTCGAGTTCGGGACGATTGCAGTTTCCGACGCCATCTCGATGGGTCACGTCGGCATGAAGGCGTCGCTGGTGAGCCGGGAAGTGATCGCCGACTCGGTCGAAGTGATGGCGGTGGCCGAGCGGTTCGACGGCCTGGTGACGATTGCCGGATGCGACAAGAGCCTGCCGGGAATGCTGATCGCGCTGGCGCGCTTGAACATTCCGGGCGTGTTCCTCTATGGCGGGAGCATCCTGCCGGGGCAATACTGCGGCAAGGATGTGACGATCCAGGACGTGTTTGAAGCGGTCGGCGCTCATGCGCGCGGGAAGATGACGCTCGAAGAGCTGAGCAGTCTGGAGCACGCGGCCTGTCCGGGGGCCGGGTCCTGCGCGGGACTGTATACGGCGAACACGATGGCGGCAGCGATTGAAGCCCTGGGAATGTCGCTGCCGGGCACGGCGTCGCCTCCGGCGGTGGATGAGCGGCGGCAGGAAGCGAGCTTTCAATCCGGCGCAGCGGTGCTGAATCTACTGGCGAAGAACATTCGCCCGCGCGACATCCTGACCCGCAAAGCGTTTGAGAACGCCGTCACGGTGGTCGTCGCAACCGGCGGCTCCACCAACGCCGTCCTCCACCTGCTGGCGATTGCGAATGAGGCCGGCGTCCCGCTGAGTCTTGAGGATATAGACCGGATCAGCCGCCGCACGCCGTACATTGCCAGTCTGCGTCCCGGCGGGCAGTACGTGATGGCCGACCTCGACCGCGAAGGCGGCGTCGAACGGCTCATGCGGGAACTGCTCGATGCGAAGCTCCTCCACGGCGACGTGCTGACCGCGACCGGCAAGACGGTTCGTGAGAATCTCAAGGGCGTCAAGCGCAACGGGCGGGGCAACGTGATCCGTCCGATTTCGGACCCGATTGCTCCCACGGGCACGCTCGCCATCCTGAAAGGGAATCTGGCGCCCGAGGGCGCGGTCGTCAAAACGGCTGGCGTGAAGAATTTGCGCCTCGAGGGACCGGCGCGGGTGTTTGACTCCGAAGAAGACGCCATGCAGTCCATCCTCAAGGGCAAGGTCCATGCGGGCGACGTGGTCGTGATTCGCTACGAGGGTCCCAAGGGCGGGCCGGGGATGCGAGAGATGCTGGCGGTGACGGGCGCGCTGCACGGCGAGGGGCTGGGAGACAAGGTGGCCCTGCTGACCGACGGACGGTTTTCGGGAGCAACCCACGGGCTGATGGCCGGGCACGTGGCTCCGGAAGCGGCTGTGGGCGGTCCGATTGCCGCTCTGAAAGAAGGCGACTGGATCACCGTGGACGCCGCGAAGCGCGAGCTCTCGGTGCGCCTGACGAAGAAAGAAATCCAGAGCCGCTTGAAGAAATGGAAAGCGCCCGCTCCGCGATTCACTAGGGGGGCGCTGGCCAAATATGCGAAATTGGTCTCGTCGGCCTCGCTGGGAGCGGTCTGCGGGTAGGGTCGCGTCGCCCGGCGGAGAAGACACTGCTCCCTTACGGTCGCGGCTCGGACTCCATGCAAGATTTTGCTTGACATGGGGTTACGGCATAGATAGCATGGCCTTGGAGTTGTTAGTGGACGTGTACGGCGCGGAAGATTAGTTTCGGAAAGCCACCCGTTTGCTCAGGCGACGAGGTGGTTTTTTTATTGGCCCCCGGCCAGCGAAGGCTCGTTCGACGCGACGGTTCGGTCCCGCAACCTCAGAGAACAATTAAGGAGAAAGAGAAGTTGGCAAGAACAACAGGAAGAGTAAAGTGGTTTAACAACACCAAAGGCTATGGTTTCATCGGCCAGGACAGCGGGGCGGACGTTTTCGTTCATTATTCCGCTATCTCGGGCGAGGGGTACAAGACTCTCCAAGAGGGTGACCTGGTGGAATTTGAGGTAACTCAGGGTCAGAAAGGTCCTCAGGCGGAGAAGGTGATGAAGCTCTAAGACCTCCGCAACGATTCTATCGCAGCGGACCCAACCGGTTCTCGAAACCCCGGCATTGCTGTAGGGCAGTGGCGGGGTTTCTTTGTTTCTCCCCAGCGGGCTGCACTGCTATCCTGACCGCTCCCTCACGGTCCCTTCGACTTCGCTCAGGGCAGGCGCGGGTCTGATTTTCCGTTTCCCAGGACGGCCGCGATTTCCTCTGCCCGGATGGCTCCTTCCCGCAGGAGTTCCCAGGTATCGGCGCGCAAGTCCACAACCGTCGAAGGCTGCGTGGCGCCGCTCGGTCCTCCATCCAGGATCAACGCGACCGACTCCCCCAAACACCGCTCGACTTCCTGAGCGGTCGAACATTCCTTCTCGCCCGTCCGGTTAGCGCTGGTTCCGGTCAGTGGAACCCCCGCCAGTCTTACCAGCGCCCGCGGGATCGCGGCCGCCGGCACCCGCAGGCCGATCCGGCCGCTCCCGCCCGTAACCAGCGCGGGCACTTTGGCTGATGCCGCCACAACAATCGTCAGCGGTCCCGGCCAGAACCGACGCGCCAGGCGGTGGAAATTCGGCGGCAATTCGGCGGTCAACTCGCGGGCCATCTCCTCCGAATCAAGGAGCAGCAGCAGCGGCGCGTTCATCGAGCGGCCTTTGATCGCAAAGATTCGCTCGACCGCCGTGCGGTCAAACGGGTTGGCCGCGAGGCCATAGTAGGTGTCCGTGGGGATGGCGACGACCTGGCCGCGCCGAATCCGTTCCGCCGCCTGTGCGATCGCGGAAGGTTCGGGCGAATCCGGGTTGACCTGCACAATTTCTGCCATTCATTTCCTCGAATGAATAAAGAGGGGCCACAGAGGCACAGAGGCACGGAGGATTAGAAAGCAGAAGACAAGAACAATTCAACAACTGTCATCCTGAGGCGCGAAGCGCCGAAGGACCTGCTTTTCTTCTAACTTCTAACTTCCGCTCTTCTTTCCTCTGTGCCTCCGTGGCGATCCAACCACCTAGAGTAAAACAGGACCTTCCGGCGCGGACAGGCTAAAATAGTTGGCGATGCGGTCCATGCGACGAAAGATCGAGGGGCAGCACCATCCGCTCGTCAAAACGGTTCGCCGGATGGTGCGGAGCGGGGAACTCGCCGAGGACGGTTTTGTCCTGCTCGAAACAGTGCGCCTGATTGAGGATGCCCTGGCGAGCGGCGTCGAGATTACGAGCGTTCTGGTGAATTCCCGCGCGGTGGGCCGTTTCAACCGGCTACTCGAAAGGCTGCCCGTGGAAACAGCGGTCTATGAGGTAGCGGCGAAAGTTTTCGAGACGCTCGTGACCACCGAGACCAGCCAGGGAATCCTGGCGCTGGCTGCCGAGCCGCGCTGGCAGGAGGAAGATTTGTTTCCCTCCGGCAGGCCGCCGTTGATCCTGGTTCTGGCAGGACTGCAAGACCCGGGGAATCTGGGAACGGTCCTGCGCGCTGCCGAAGCGTTTGGGGCCACGGGAGTCCTGCTGACTCAGGGGACCGTCAGCCCATACAACGCCAAAGCCATTCGCGCCACCGCCGGGGCGCTCTTCCGTCTGCCGGTGCTGCGCGGCTTGTCCGTGGCCACGATCCTGGCGCTCCTGCGGCGAAGAAAGGTGAAGCTCCTTACGAGCGTTGTGGCGGCGGGGACGAGCCTTTCCAAAGCGAATTTGACCGGACCGATCGCCGTGGTGTTCGGCTCGGAAGGAGCCGGCGCTCCGCCAGAGTTCCGGGCGGCGGGAGAGCCGCTCACGATTCCCCTGGCCCCGGCAGTGGAATCGCTCAACGTGGCCGCGGCCGCCGCCGTGATACTGTATGAAATCGCAAGGCAGAGGAAAGCAGTGACGAGTGGCGAGTGATCAGTGACAAGCGACAGATGTTCAGTTTTATTCTGGTTTCTGATTTATGCTTTTCACTCGTCACTCATCACTTGTCACTTGTCACTGTTCTTAAATATGGGACTATTTCCCAACCTGGAACAGCCGAAAGAAGAGAAGCTGCCGAGTCCGTTGGCTGATCGCATGCGTCCGAGGACGCTCGATGAGTTCGTGGGGCAGCAGCATCTGCTCGCGCCGGGCAAGCCGCTGCGGACGCAGCTCGAGCGGGACGAACTCTCCTCGGTGATTTTCTGGGGGCCGCCGGGGTCGGGCAAGACGACGCTCGCGCGCATCATCGCCAATCGCACCAGGAGCGACTTCGTCAACTTCAGCGCGGTGCTGAGCGGCATCAAGGAGATCAAGGAAGTGATGGCGGAGGCGGCCCGGACGCGCCGTCTGGGGCGGCGCACGATCCTCTTTGTGGATGAAATCCACCGCTTCAACAAGGCCCAGCAGGACGCCTTCCTGCCGTATGTCGAGAAAGGCGACGTGGTCCTGATCGGAGCCACGACGGAGAACCCTTCGTTTGAAGTCATCTCCGCGCTGCTGTCGCGCGCGCGCGTCTATCGCCTGCATCCGCTTGCTGTCGAGGACATCGTGCTGCTGCTCCGCCGGGCGCTCGCGGACAAGGAGCACGGCTACGGCGACCAGAAGATTGAAGTGGACGAATCGCTGCTGCGGCAGATTGCCGTCTTTTCCAGCGGTGACGGCCGCATTGCCTACAACATGCTCGAAGCCGCCGTCCAGGGCACACCCTCCGACGCGAAAGCTCTGGAGGGCACGCCCACCGAAGCATTTGCGCAGGAGGGCAGGCCCCCGACGGAAGGTTTGATCCGCATCACGCCCGCGATTCTAGAAGCGACGCTCCAGAGCAAGGCGTTTCTCTACGACAAGGCCGGGGAAGAGCACTTCAACATAATTTCGGCGCTCCACAAGTCGCTGCGGAACAGCGACGCGGACGCGGGCGTCTATTGGCTGGCGCGGATGCTCGAAGCCGGTGAAGACCCCCTCTACGTAGCGCGCCGCCTCGTACGCTTTGCGAGCGAAGACGTCGGCCTGGCCGATCCGCAGGCCCTCCCGCTGACGGTGGCGGCGATGCAGGCCGTGGACTTGATTGGGATGCCGGAGGGTGCGCTGGCGCTGGCCGAGGCGGCGATTTATCTCGCGCTCGCGCCGAAATCAAACAGTCTTTACACCGCTTACAGCGCCGCGCAACAGGATTTGCTCTCGACCGTAAACGAGCCAGTCCCGCTGCACCTGCGCAATGCTCCAACGCCGCTCATGAAGGCCGAAGGCTACGGCGCAGGCTACGAGTACGCGCACAACCTTGAAGAGAAAGTCTCCGCCATGCCGTGCCTGCCTCCGGGCCTGGAAGGCCGGCGGTATTATCAACCGAGCGGGGAGGGCTTGGATCAAGCCTTCCGGAAACGGTTGGAAGAAATCCGGGAGCGCAAGCGGTGGATCGGTAAGAAGTAATCCACAGATTACGCAGATTTCGCAGAGAAATAGAATAAGATTTTTATCATCTGTGTAATCTGCGTAATCTGCGGATGAATCTACCTGGTTGCTTTCAGTTCCGCGTAGACCTGTCCGATAAAGCGGTCCTCGACGGCTCCGGGGTTGGCTCCGGGCTGCGCGACTTTCGCCACGTAATCCGCCGCCGGCTTCGCGGCGACCGCTTCTTCCTGGGTCTTGCCTTGCTCGATCAGCTTCGACACGCGGTCCCGAACCGCCAGGAGCATGTCGCGGTGCGCCGTCACGGCAGTGCGGTCTACGGTCGGGCCGTGGCCGGGAATGATCTTGGTGTTCGGACCGGACATTCCGATCAGGCGGCCCAGCCCGTCCACCATCCCGTTCAGGCTGCCGCCGTTGTTCCGGTCTATGTTGGGGAAACCGACGGAACGAAAGTAATCACCGGTCATGATGATGTCGTTGGCGGGGAAGCGCACAATGGTGTCGCCGTCCGTGTGGGCGCGCGGAATGGCGATCAGATCCACGTCCTCGCCGTTCATATGCCACGTCACGCGTCCGGCATAGGTCACGGCGGGGAGGGCCGCCGCCGGAGCGGGCACGCCGGGCGCGCCGCTGGCCGTGGGCGACGGATGGGCCAGCCGGTTGCGCAATTCGTCCCGCGCGAAAATCACCACGCCCATCTTGCCGAAGTTCTCATTGCCGCCGGTGTGGTCCCCGTGGACGTGCGTGTTGACCACAAAGCGGATCGGGCCGCCCGAGATCTGGCGGATGGCCGCCAGGATCTTCTGCGTCAGCGGAGCGAATTGCGTGTCCACCAACAGGACCCCGTCCGGGCCCGCCAGCACGCCGATCGTGCCGCCTTGCCCTTCCAGGGTGTAGAAGTTGTTGCTGATCTTGGTCGTCTTGATCTCGACCTTGCTGAAGTCGGGCTGCCCCTGGGCGCTTGCGAAAACGGCCAGGACTGCCACCGCAGCGAACCCTGCGAGCGTAGACCGAATCGTTGTGAGACTCATTGGCTGGTGCTCCTTTCGATGGAACCGGGATGTTCCTTATTCCACGTATTCGTCAGGGCATGGCTTCAGCCATGCCGAAAAAAGGCCGCAAGAACGAGGGCTTTAGCCCCTGAGGGACGTTTTCCCGACGGCTGACGGGTACGCGTTCGCAGCGTCCCTACTCACCTCAGCGGCTGAAGCCGCTGTTATTGCCTGGCTGAGCGGCACGACTAAAGTCGTGCCCTGACGAACTGCTTTGTGCGTCACTATATTATGCAAAACTCAATAAGTTTCACTGCACGGGTGGCGGAATAAAGTAGCCGATCTTGCCATTGGCGGTTGATCCATACCACATGCGCCCCTGCGAATCGAGGAAGAACTCGCGCATCGAAATTTCCGAGTGAGGGAAGGGATATTCGGTGACCTCGCCGGTCTTGGGATTCAGCCGGCCCAGCGTATCCTGCTCGTGGGAGGCGTACCAAATCATGTGATTTCGATCAATGCCGAGGGCATAGGGGCTTGGCAAAGGTCCGGGTAAGGGAAATTCCTGGAAGGTCTCGGATTTGGGATCGAAGCGGCCGATCTTGCCTCCTCTGCGCTCGCTGAACCAGACGATGCCGTCGGAATCCACCTGGAGGCGCTGGGGTTTGCCCTTGGTCGGCGGATAGAATTTGGACATTGCTCCACTCTTCGTGATTCGGACGATCGGGCCATCGTCCCGGAAGACGGTAAACCACTGCTCGCCGTTCTTGCCGACCACATTGCCGTAGGTTCCGCCGGCGTCGAAATGAGTGAACTTCTTGGTTTCCGGGTCGAAGCGCGAGATGACGGGACCGCCGCTGGTCCATGCGTATCCACGCTCGTCCACCCGAATGGTGTGCGCCCCGCCCCGCCGGCCATCGGAGAGCAAATTCTCATATTCGGTGATCTCTTTAGTGCGCGGGTTCAAACGCGCGATCTTGCCCATCGCCGCTTCGGTGAACCAGACGGTGCCGTCGGGGGCGGGGATCGCCGAATGGATGCCGGCGGTTTTTTGAAATGGCAGCGGGAAACGTGTCAGCGCACCCGTTTTGGGGTCGAGCCGGACCACTTCGTTGCCTCGCCCGTAGTAGGGAATCCACATCATCCCCGCGGCGTCCTCGACGGCGCTCCAAGGCCCCAGGCCCTTGGAGCCCGCAAAATCGTATTCCACGTACACGATCTTCATCGCTTCCGCGGGGAAGGAACGCACCAGGCTCTTGTATTCCGGCATCGCGGCGGGCGATGACGGCTTCGGCGAGCCGGGACCAAACGCGAACGTGAGGTAGGAAACGAAATCTTCGACCTCTTCATCGCTCATACGGCTCCCCTCCCCGCCCATGATCACGTCGCGCATATACTTGACGCGCGTGCGCCAGCCGTTTTCGTCCCAGGGCGTGGAAGCCATCGTCTTTTGAAACGAGTGGCAGGATTGGAAGCAACTCGTGAAGAGCCGGTCCTGAAAACTCAGGTCGTGATTCTTAGTCTTGGGCAGAAGTTGTTTCCCTTGGTACGTGCTCAGGTCGCTCCACTGCACGGCCCCTGTTTGCAAGGCAAAATCCAGCGATACGGATTGGTCGGCCGCCAGCCGCAGGTCCGGGTGGGGATCGCTCCGGTAGCCAATGGCCCGGATTCGCACTGTATACGTAGCCGCCGGCAGGCTGGCCATCCGGTAGCGGCCTTGCTGGTCCGACAGGACATTCACCGTCATCCGGTTCTGGGTATTCTCCGCGACCACGAACGCTCCCATAAAGGGCGCGCCATCCGGCCCCTTGACGCTGCCTGTGAGGGTTCCTCCCCATGCCGGCCCAGCGAGGGAGAGAGTCAACGTAAGAGTAGCCAGCAGCTTTTCCGCCAAACGCATGAGTCCTCCTCTTGGTTTTCGCTCGACCTTTGCGCTCTTCCGGGGTGAGTTTGCCTGCGCGAACTACCCACCCAACGTCCGATGTTACCGCAGAATCCCAGCCATCGGGGATAACGACGAAGCCGAAACTAGCATGGCAGCCCGAAACCTGTCAACGACAGGGAGACACCGCACGGAACTCCGGGTTCAATAATACGCGCCCAGGGTTGTGATCTTGTTCATGTCGGGATACAACACGCCCACCGCCTGAATATCGGCCGAGCGAGTGCAATACCAAATGGCGCCGTCCCGGGTGATCTCGATTTTCGGCATGTCGGTCCGGCGCGGGCTGGGATAATAGAGGAACTTCTCGGTCCGGGGATCAAACTTGATGAGCGCCCCGCCCTGTCCGCCGTCGCTGACCCAGATGTTGTCCTCGCGATCCGGCCAGGCATCGTAGGGAGTCGAGTACGGCACGGGGATTTTGTACTCGACGATCTTGCCGCTCTCGGGATCAATCTTGCCCAACATGCCGGAGTTGTGCACGGCGTACCAGGCCGTGCCTTTGGAGTCCACGCCCACACGCCGCGGCTGGCAGGGCGTGACCAGCGGAGAATACTCGGTAAACTTCTCGGTCGCCGGATCGAACATCCCGATTTTGCAGAACCGATATTCGGCAAACCAGACCCGGTCCTTCTTGTCCACCGCAATGCCGTAGGGAGACGGAGTCGGGGCGTCCCACATGATTATCTTTTCCGTTTTGCGGTCCCACTTGCCGAGTTTGTCGCCGTGGAGGGCGGTAAACCAGACGTTCTGCTTGGAGTCCATGGCCGGGGTGTGCGCCTCGATCTGGATGTCCCCCTTTTTCCCGAGGGGATATTCCACCATCTCGCCGGTTTTGGGATCCAAGCGTCCCATCGCCAATTCTCCGGACCACCAGATGTGTCCCTGCGCATCTGCGGTCAACCCTTCGGGTCCCGCCTTGGGAGTGGGAATCGGATAGTGCCGGAAGGTTCCGGTGCGCGGGTCCAACTTGCCGATGCCGTTCTCGCCGGCGTTGGTGTAAAAGACGTTGCCGTCGTGATCGAAATGCGGGTCGTGGGTTCTGGGACGCGCATTGGCATTCACCGGCAAGTCGTATTCGACATACATCGCCTTCGCGAGAGTCTGCTCGTCGAGCGGCATCTCGGCCGTGAGTTCCAGTCCGCGCTTCTTGCTGATCGGCCCGAAGTTGCGGGTCAGGTAGGACACGAGGTTGCGGCGGTCCGCGGGGCTCAGCGTGCCCGGCGGAATTTGCGCGCCCTCGGGGTGTCGGGGATTGCTCATCAAGTCCACGGCGGCGTTCCACTGGGATTCATTCCACTGATGCGTGGGGACGAAATTGACGCCGTGGCAAAAGATGCAGGTCCTCTCCGCAACCTCCCGGCCCGGTTCCCGAGGGTAGAGCACGTCATAGGGGACCAGTTCCTCGACCGTGCGGGCGGCCTGCTGGAGATTGCCCGGCCGCATGGGTTCCGCCGCCGCCTCCCGCAGAGCGAAGTTGACCGTGGCCTGCTCTCCCGCTCGCACGACGACCTTCTTTACGTCGGACGCGAATCCTTTCTTGCTCACGCTTACTTCGTAGTTACCCGGAAACAGATTCACCGCCTGATACTTTCCGCCCGCGGTGTAAACCATGAAGACCACCTTCCGGTCGGTGTTTCGGGCATAGACTTGAGCGGCTTGAAACGGCTTCGGAGCGCTTACCGTTCCGGAGAGGGTCCCCGTTCCAGGGAGGGCGCTCGCCCGGGCCGTCATCCTCAGCGACGTACCCGCCAGCAAGAAGAATAGGCAAGAAAATGCAACCCGGTTTGTCCCGCGCAGTGCTCTTTTCATGACTCCGCCCTTTCGACTGGAATTCCGCCTTGATCCCCGTTGATACAGAATCTTACGCCGATCGGCTGCCAAGTCAAGCTCAAAATCGCCGCTCAAAATCGCCGATGGATGGAGGCGTTGGAGGCGTCGCGCTTGTGGGGAATTCCCGTTCTCGGCCCGTTCTCTGATAAACTCAGACGACCAGGGTCCATCTGGAGCGGGAGCCATGAAAAAAACGCCGGGCATCGTGCTGCTGGTTCTCTTCGCGGCGGTTTCTTTTGTCGCAGTGGGACTGCGTCCCGCCCTTGCGCTGGTCTTCCAACGGTCGCCGAGCCAGGGGCGTTCGCCCGCGCGGAATCCTCGCGGCATGCCCTTCGGAGAAATCCCAGCGGATTTTATGGCGGCTCCCGACTTGCAGGCGGATTCCGTTCCCGAGTTTTACTTCACTCGCTTGGTTTACACCGAGAACGGCCAGCGCAGAAGAGGACGAACCATGCCGCCGCCGCCGCCGTTCACATGTCCGGAATTCGGCGGAGGCCGTTTCTTTCCGCGCCAAGGCTGGGGCTGGGGCACGGACTATCCGGGGGCGGACTGCAAGTTCATGGGCGGCGTTCACCGGCTGACCGGTGTCCGTGTCCATCCCAATCCGAATGTGATCTCGATTCTGGACCCCAACCTTTTCAAGTTTCCTTACGTCTACGCGGTCGAGGTCGGCGGGATGTACTTGAGCGACGAGGAGGCGGCCCGGCTGCGGGAGTACCTGCTGCGCGGCGGCTTTCTGCATGTGGACGACTTCTGGGGTGGATGGCAGAAAGCCAACTTTGAAGCCCAAATCCAGAAGGTCTTCCCCGACCGGCGGATGGAGGTCTTGCCATTGTCCCACCCCGTCTTCCACACCTTCTACGACCTGGACACCGTGATGCAGATCCCCAACCGGGGCAACGGCTGTTTCGGCGGGGAAACCTGGGAGCAGCCCGACGACACCGAGCCTGTCATCTATGGAATTTCCGATGACGCGGGCAGGCTCATGGTCGTGGTCACCTACAACTCGGACCTGGGCGATGCCTGGGAGTACATGGACCTCCCCTGCTATCCGGAAATCTATTCGGGACAAGCCTACCGTATGGGGATCAATTTCATGATCTACGCGATGAGCCATTGAAGCCCGGGCGGGCAAATCGCAGGCGAGGGAAACGGTCGTCGGATTTCGGCTGGTGCTTCGTCAGGGCCCGTTTTACTCGTGCCCTAAACACCGCAGAATCAACTCGGCTTCAGCCGCCGAGGTCCGTCGTTTGGGGTTTGTTCTCTTTCTGACACTTCTTCCGTTATAATGGAAGCGAGGCCATGATGCGTGAGTATGTACAACAGCGTGCTGGCGGCTACTACCTCACCGAGAGCCGTGTCTCTCTGGAGTCGGTCGTTTACCAGTTTCTACGCGGCGAGTCGCCTGAGGCAATCGTCCAGGACTTCCCATCGCTTTCTTTGGAGCAGGTCTATGGGGGAATCACATTTTACTTGGCTCATCGCGCGGAGTTGGACGCCTGCCTCCAGCAGGGCGAGGCAAGGTTCGAGGAGCTAGCCCGCGCATCGCGGGACGCCAACCCGCTGCTTTACGCTAAACTCGAAGCAGCCCGGCGCGCCACACCCACGAGAGGCTGATGCGGCCTCGCTTTCAAGCGGACGAGAACCTGAACGCAAAGATCGTCGCCGGACTTCTCCGGCGCGAGCCTTCCCTGGACTTCCAATCCGCCAAAGCCGCCAGACTGATCGGACTCTCCGATCCCGAGGCGCTCGCGATCGCTGCACAAGACAACCGCATCCTCGTTTCCCATGATCGGGAGACCCTGCCAGATCACTTCAGCCGCTTTATTGAGAAATCAACCAGCGCGGGTTTACTGATCGTTTCGCAGAAATTGGACATCGGCGCCGCCATCGAGCAGATACTGCTTGTGTGGACCGCTACGGAAGCAGAGGAATGGATCAATCGAATCGGTTATCTCCCGTTCTGAGCGCCAAAGCGCGCCTCCGCGCGGCGTCGTCCGCGCAACCAGCAAGCTGATTCGCGAAGACGGGTACGCGGCCGCCGCGGGTGACATTGGATCAAGAATTGATTTCGGGAATGGGACGGCTCCTCGTGAGGCGGTAACACCGAAAATCACCTATAATGGGGCTGTTTGCCGTGAGGTTCTGATGATCGCACGCATCCAACGCTGGACGCTTCCCGTTGCCGCAGCGGTTTGTGTCGTCGTCGCCGCAGCGGTGTGGGTGGTTCGGCCCGAACTCCAGCCCGCGCAGGCGCAGACGCCGGCGCAGGCTCGGGCGTCGTTTGCCCAGCTTGTCAGCGAGTTCTCCGAACCGAACGGCGAGTTCGACACCGACAATCTTATTTCGAACGAAAGATCGTACCTGCACGTCCTGCCGCAGCTCGAGCAGGGCGGCGTCAGCGGCGGCGTTTACATTGGCGTTGGACCCGATCAGAACTTTTCCTACATCGCGCGCATCCGCCCCAGCGTCGCGTTCATCATAGACATCCGGCGCGACAACCTTCTGCTGCATTTGCTGTTCAAGGCGCTGTTCGCGACGTCGCGAAACCGCATGGAATACTTGAGCCTGCTGACCGGCCGGCCCGTTCCCGAGCGCGTCGAAGGCTGGAACGATGCCACCATCGAGGAGATCATCGCTTACCTCGACGGCGCCCGGCCAGCGGCCGTCAGGCCATCGGGCACAAGCCCAGCGCGCACAAGCCCGTCGGGGACGCTCGCGCTCGACCGGCGGCTCCAGGACGCCATCCGCGGGTTCGGCGTGCCGGTGTCGGCGAAGGAATTTGCGACCATCGCCCGGTTCCATGCGGCCTTTGTGGACTCCGGACTCTCGCTGCGGTTTCAGTCCTTCGGGCGTCCGCCGCGCAGCTATTACCCCACCTTTCGTGATCTGCTGCTGGAGACCGACACGAAGGGCCGCCAGCGGAGCTTCCTGGCGTCGGAGGGTGACTTCCAGTTCGTCCGTTCCTTACAACGGCGCGACGGCGTGATTCCGGTGGTGGGCGATCTCGGCGGGACGCACGCCCTGGCCGCCATCGGGCGTTGGATGACCGAGCGCGACGAGCGCCTCTCGGCCTTCTACGTCTCGAACGTTGAGAATTATCTGTTCCGCGACGGTGGCTTCGGGCGCTACATGGAAAACCTGAACC
>MEKR01000136.1:686-1561 GCA_001767035.1 Acidobacteria bacterium RIFCSPLOWO2_02_FULL_61_28 | reverse complement strand
CGGAAAGTACCGCACGTACACGGACCTCCTGGGCCGGTGAACAAGAACCCGCGTCATCCCGGCTTGCCTGGACTGTGGCTACCCGCTCGTAAAGCGCCCCTGGTGTATCCGTGGTAGGATAACTTCATGCGACTCATCGAAGCCCGTTACGAAAAAGGAATACTCAAACCGACGGAACCTTTGGCGCTCCGATCCGGCGAATCGGTCAATCTAATCGTTGTTCGGCGCGCCGACCCAAGCCGGTGGGATATCCACCGTCTCGCGATGAGCGGGAATGCCGAAGACCTCACGCTCGCCGAACAGGGCATCGAGGACTGGGCCGCAAAGCTCGAAGAGGAGGACCAGCGTTGAAGCGTGGGGAGGTTTGGTGGGCCGACCTCGGGCCTTACCGTCTCCGCGAACAGACCGGCCGTCGCCCGGTAGTCATCTGGCAGAGCGACACGCTGACGCAGGTTCTCCAATCCGTTCTCGTTATCCCTTTGACCGCGAACAGGCAGCGAGCCAACCTCGCCGGTACAGCCGTGGTTGCTTCCTCGCCCGATGGTTTGCCGGAGGATTCCGTCGCACTCGCGTTTCAGCTACGAGCAATTCCGAAATCAGCTCTACAGACAAAGATACGAAGTCTGTCTGAGGATGAACTCGCGGAACTCGAACTGGCTACCGATGAAGCCTTGGGACGGGTGGAACCGGAAAAGGCGAGCGAGTGAGCTCTTGGGCGGTTCATAATGAGAACCGCCCCACACCGCAAACGGGCGGGGTGCCGGTAATCAGAGCCGCGATCCCGGCGTGCCGGGAGAGCGGTTTCATAGCTGCCGCCCGCCATCGCGGGTTCGGCCTAAGGAGGGTGCCGGACAGTGAACAGGAAGAGCTTTCCG
>MEKR01000136.1:0-680 GCA_001767035.1 Acidobacteria bacterium RIFCSPLOWO2_02_FULL_61_28 | reverse complement strand
GTCGAAGCCAAAGTATTGGTAACGAGCAGGCGCCGGTGCGCATTTTGCTTCGGCCTCCGCAGTAACGCCGCAGAGAAGGAAGGCCAAATTGCGCATGTCGATCGGGACCCTTCAAATGTGAGTTTGGAAAACGCGGCTTGGCTATGCACGAAACATCATGCGCGATACGACTCTCGCTCAAGGCAAACAAAGGGACACACGCCAGAGGAACTCAGGCTTTACCAAAAGCTTTTGTACGAGTACCTGGCGTCGCCTCAGGCGTGGCCAGACGCCACCGGCCCGGCCCGTGCTCGCAGGGCCTCTGGCGTCTCGCTCGACATCTATGATCGCCGGGTGCCATTCTACAAACCCACGATTCAGTTCATCCGCACTGTTCTGAACGAACAGGACCTCGAGCTCCGGGAGATCCTTCAGTTCGCGACCGACACAGATGAGGTGTTGTTCCTATTCGACGACAAGATCGCCGTCTACCTGTCCGAGCTGTTCAAGCGAGCCCTCCGCCTGCGAGCGGTCAGGGAGATGCTCAAGCCACCAGACCGCAGGACGTCAGCTCTCGTTCAGGAGCGACTCGATCTCGATTCGTGGTTCTTGGAGCAGTTCGAGGAAACCCGGAAACGCTTTGTTGCCTTCTTGCGGCTTCCGTAGACGCTGGCTAACAAGCGGCTGCACTGGACGGCCGC
>MEKR01000135.1 GCA_001767035.1 Acidobacteria bacterium RIFCSPLOWO2_02_FULL_61_28 | reverse complement strand
GCCTTGGCGCAGGAGGGCCTGGTCGCCGCCGCGCAAACGGGCCGCATAGACTTCCGTATCCTGGTGGATCGTGACGGCTCCATCACGTCCGTCGGGAGCGGCGATCAAGCGCAGCGCGCCGTTGCCTTCGTCCATCGGGATCGTCTTCTGCTCGTAGCCCGGTGGAAGGCCGAGACGAGCAGGCGTGATCCAAATCTGAAGCAGGTGAACCGGGTCGGTGGCGGAGGGGTTGTATTCGCTGTGCGTGATGCCCGAGCCGGCGCTCATGCGCTGGACCTCGCCGGGGCGGATGACCGAGCCGGTGCCCAGGCTGTCGCCCAGACTGTCGCGGTGTTCGAGCGCGCCTTCGATGATGTAGGTCAGGATTTCCATGTCGCGGTGCGGGTGCATCGGGAACCCCCGGCCGGCCTCGACCCAATCCTCGTTGAGCACGCGCAAGTGGCGGAACGCCATGTGCGCCGGGTCGTAGTAGCGGTCGAAGGAAAACGTGTGGAAGCTGTCGAGCCAGTCGAGTTTCGACCTTCCTCGCTCCGAACCAGGTCGCAAACGAATCATGGAACTCCTCCTTGCTGCCGAGTCAATGGTTGTGGCTTCATTTTCAGCTATGGGATAATGCCTTGTGGCACTTTGCGAGATAGCCTTGCGACTCCCCTGGTCACAACCTTCTTTCCCGCATTCTCACCTTCCGCCGGACACCCTGCTTAGATGCTCCTTCGCCGGGAAGGATTCACGCGGATGAATAAGAAACGGTTGGCAATTTTTGCTCTCCTGCTCGTGCTGGTCGCGGCGGGAGCTTACTTCTACCTCAACGGACGGGCGCAGGAGGCGGGAGGGATCATCCGCGTTTCCGGAAACATTGAGGTAACCGAGGCGGAGGTCAGCTTCAAGATTCCCGGCCGGGTCGTGGAACGGCTGGTCTCGGAAGGTGAAACCGTAAAGGCCGGGCAGATTGTGGCGCGCCTGGACGACGGGGAGCTGGTCCGGGAAGTGAGCTTGCGGCGAGCCGAGGTCCAGGCGGCTCAGGCCGTGCTGGCGGAACTGGAAGCTGGGTCGCGGCCGGAAGAAATCGCGCAGGCCGAGGCAGCGGCCCGACAAGCCCAGGCCCGCTTGGACGAACTTGAAGCAGGCTCCCGGCCCGAGGAAGTCGCGGCGGCGGAAGCGACGGCTCAACGTGCCCGGTACGAGGCTGCGCGCTGGCAGGGCGACTTGGAGCGTATCCGGCAATTGCACGAAGAAGGCGTCGTTCCGGCGCAGCAGCTCGACACAGCCCGGGCCGGCTACGAGATGACGCGGGAGCAATTGCGGGCGGCGGAGCAACAACTCAAACTCGTTCGGGCAGGCCCGCGCAAAGAGCAGGTCGAGCAGGCGCGCGCCGCGCTCCAGCAGGCAACCGCGCGGGATGCGCTCGTCAAAGCCGGGCCGCGGAAGGAACAGATCGAGCAGGCGCGGGCGCGGCTGGAGCAGGTCCGCCAGGCGCTGGCGGCGGCGGAAACCCGATTGAGTTACGCCGTCGTGGCCTCCCCTCTTTCCGGCGTGGTCCTCTCGGAGAACATCGAGCCGGGGGAATTTGTAGCCGCCGGAACGCCGGTGGTGACCGTGGGCGAATTGGGCAACGTCTGGCTGCGCGCCTACATCAACGAAACCGATCTCGGACGCGTCAAAGCCGGCCAGCTCGCGCGCGTCCGCACCGACACGGACCCGAACAAAGTCTATGAGGGGCGCATCTCCTTCCTTTCTTCGCAAGCCGAATTCACCCCGCGCAACGTGCAGACCGAAAAAGAACGGGTGAAGCTCGTCTATCGCGTGAAGATCGAAATCCCGAATCCGCAGATGGAACTCAAACCCGGGATGCCCGCCGACGCTGAAATCGTCACCGGGGCGGGCCCGTAACGCCTCTTTCCATGAACGCCATCGAAATCCGCGGCCTTACCAAGACCTTCGGCGACCTCGCCGCGCTGCGGGAACTTTCGCTCCGCGTGGCCGAAGGAGAACTCTTTGGCCTGGTCGGCCCGGACGGCGCCGGCAAGACCACCACGATGCGCCTCTTGAGCGCGATCCTGGAACCGACCTCGGGCGACGCCTGGGTCGCGGGCTGCCACATCGTCAAGGAAGCCGAGCCTCTCAAAGAACACATCGGGTACATGAGCCAGCGATTCGGGCTTTACCCGGACCTCACCGTGATCGAAAACATCCACTTCTATGCGGACATCTACGGCGTCGCGCGCCGGGGCCGCGAGGAACGAATCGCGCGGCTGCTCGACTTCGGCAATCTCACACCCTTCCGGCACCGGCTCGCCGGGGCGCTTTCGGGCGGGATGAAGCAAAAGCTCGGCCTCGCCTGCGCGCTCATCCACACGCCGAAAGTGCTGCTGCTCGATGAGCCAACCAGCGGAGTGGACCCGGTCTCGCGGCGCGAGTTCTGGCGCATTTTGAACGGACTGCTGCGCGAGCGAGTCACCATCTTTGTCTCGACCGCATACCTCGATGAAGCCGAGCGCTTCCATCGCATGGCGCTCCTCCACAAGGGTGAGCTGCTCGCCTGCGGCACGCCCGACGAGGTGAAAGGATTGATGCGCGGGACCATCCTGGAAATCCGCTCGGCGGACCCGCGGCAGGCCGCGCGGACGCTGCGCACGCAGTTCCCGCCGGAGTCGGTCGGGCTGTTCGGCGACCGCGTGCACTTGGTCACCGAAGACCCGGAGAAAGCGGCGGCGCGCGCCGACGCCGTTCTCCGCAAGGAAGGGATCGAGCCGGCCGGCATCCGTCCGATCGAGCCGGGCCTTGAAGATGTATTTGTCTCCGTGCTCGGAAAGGAGCGAAGCAAATGAAGCATAGGAGACAAAGGGAAGCAATGGATCAGCGGTCCTCTGCCTCCTCTGCTTCATTCTTTCCTGGCACCTGAACCCTGGGACCTATGCCTATGGCTGCTAACGAATCCTCCAGCAACGCCGTCGTGGTCCGCGAGCTGGAGCGGCGGTTCGGGAACTTCGTCGCCGTCAACCGCGTCAGTTTCTCGGTGGCGCAAGGAGAAATCTTCGGGTTTCTGGGGCCGAACGGCGCGGGCAAGTCCACCACCATCCGGATGATGTGCGGCATTCTCGCGCCCACCGGTGGCGGCGGCACGGTGGCGGGCTATGACATCCGCACGCAGCCCGAGCAGATCAAAGCCAACATCGGTTACATGAGCCAGCGGTTCTCGCTCTACGAGGACCTGACCGTCGAAGAGAACATTGATTTCTACAGCGGCATCTACCGCATTCCTCGGGAGAAGAAGCAGGCGCGGAAAGAGTGGGTGATCGAAATGGCCGGCCTCGAGCGGCACCGCCATTCGCACGCCGGCACATTATCCGGCGGCTGGAAGCAGCGCCTGGCGCTGGGCTGCGCCATCCTGCATGAGCCGCCCATCCTGTTTCTCGATGAGCCGACCTCGGGCGTGGACCCGAACAGCCGCCGCCGCTTCTGGGACCTGATCTACGAGCTTTCCGGGCAGGGCGTAACGGTCTTCGTCACCACGCACTACATGGACGAGGCCGAACACTGCGACCGCCTGGCGCTGATCTATCGCGGCGAGCTGATCGCCATCGGCACGCCGCAATCCCTCAAGACCGATGGAATCGCGGAAGAGATTCTGGAAGTCATCTGCGAACGACCGCAGGACGCGATCGAGGTAATCGAGAAAACCGAGCCAGCCGAAGGAATCCGCAGCGTGGCATTGTTCGGCCAGGGGTTGCACGTGGTAGTCCCGGACGCAGGCGCGGCGGCTCCCGTGCTCCAACGCCTTTTGGAACAGAGCGGGTATCCGGTGAGCCGCATCGAGCCGATTGCGCCCTCGATGGAAGACGTCTTTGTCTCGCTCATCGAGTGGCACGACCGCTCCCATCCGCCGCTGGCGGAGGTGCGGCGATGAAGGCCAGGCGCGTCTGGGCCGTGGCGCGGAAGGAATTCCTCCACATCCTGCGCGATCCCCGCAGCCTCGGCATGGCCATTGCCTTTCCCATGCTCCTGCTGGTGATCTACGGCTACGCCCTGACGATGGACGTGGACGAGGTGCCGCTGGTCGTCTGGGACCAGAGCGAGACGCCGGAGAGCCGCGAACTGGTCTCCGGGTTTCTCGGTTCGAGGTACTTCGCCTGGCGGGGCGCCGTGCGCGGTTACCCGGAGCTGGAACAGGCGATTGATTCCCGGCGGGCGATGGCGGCCCTGGTGATCCCCGCCGATTTTGCGCGGCGGATGGCGGCGGGACGGCCCGTGGCCGCGCAGATGATCGTGGACGGGAGCGACGCCAACACGGCCACCATCGCGTTGGGCTACGCCGGCGCGGTCGTCGAGAGCTATTCACAGGGCGTCGCATTCGAGCAGATTCGCAGAATCCGGGGCCGTCCGCTGGATCCGCCGCTCGAACTTCGCCCGCGCGTCTGGTTCAACGCGGACCTCGAGAGCCGCAACTACATCGTCCCCGGCCTGATCGCCGTGATGCTGATGATGATCGCGGCCATGCTCACGTCGCTGACCGTGGCGCGGGAATGGGAGCGCGGCACGATGGAGCAACTGATCTCGACGCCGGTGAAAGGCCCGGAACTCGTTCTGGGCAAGCTCTTGCCCTACCTTGCCGTGGGCCTGCTCGATACGCTGCTCGCCGTGCTGATGGGGCGGTTGGTGTTCCACGTCCCGCTCCGGGGCAGCGTCGCTTTGCTATTTGCTATGGCTGCCGTTTTCCTGGTGGGGGGCTTGTCGCTCGGGATGCTGGTCAGCATCGTAACGCGGAACCAACTGGTCGCCAGCCAGGCGGCTTCGATGCTGACGCTGCTGCCCTCGATTCTGTTGTCCGGGTTCGTTTTTGAAATCTTCAGTATGCCCACGCCCATTCAGGTCTTTACGTACCTCGTCCCGGCGCGGTATTTTCTGGTCATCCTGCGGGGCATTTATCTGAAAGGGATCGGTCTGGAAATCCTGGCCGGGGAGGCCCTCCTGCTGGCCGTGTTCGGCGCGGCCATGGTGGCTCTGGCCACGCGGAAGTTCCGGAAGAAACTGGTGTAGCTTGCCCCAACACGCTGAAAGCGGCGTGTTGGGGACCCCGAAAACAATGCGCGAACGGCTCCATCACATGCTGGTCAAGGAATTCATCCAAACCCTGCGCAACCCGCGGATGCGAGCGATGCTTTTCCTGACTCCGGTCATCCAACTGTTCATGTTCGGCTACGCCGTCACGACCGATGTCCACAGCATCACGCTGGCGGTGTATGACCTCGACCAGAGCGTGGCCAGCCGGGAATTGGCGAGCCGCTTCGTGAACTCGGGCTATTTCGTTCTGGTCGAGTCGGTGGCAGAGCCGGGGCGCGTCCGCGAGCTGCTCGACACGGGACGCGCGCGCGCCGTGCTCCAGTTCAACCGGGGCTTTCAGGAAACGCTGCACGCCGGACGCTCGGCCCAACTCCAGCTTCTCCTCGACGGCACGATCTCCAACACGGCCGGGATCGTGCTCAATTACAGTTCCCGCATCGTGAACCAGTTTTCCCAAGAGCTGCTCGACCAGCGCGTCGCCCGACTCCTGGGAACCCCGCCCCGAACCGCCCGGGTGGAACTCGAAACGCGCGCCTGGTTCAACGAAAACCTCGAAAGCCGCAACTTTTTTGTTCCGGGCGTGATTGCAACTATTGTGACTCTGATCAGCTTGATGCTTACCAGCATGGCCGTCGTCCGGGAGAAAGAAATCGGGACCATGGAACAAATCCTGGTCTCGCCGATCCGTCCCGTCGAGCTGATCCTCGGCAAAACCATCCCGTTCGCGCTGCTGGCCCTCGCCGACGTGATCGGAATCACGCTGATCGGCGTGTTCTGGTTCAGCGTGCCGGTGCGAGGGAACGTGTTGCTGCTCCTGTTCGCCACCGGGCTGTTCCTGATGACCTCGCTCGGCTTGGGACTGTTGATCTCGACCGTCAGCCAGACGCAGCAGCAGGCCATGATGGCGGCGTTTTTTCTCTATATGCCGGCGTTTCTTCTCTCCGGATTCATGTTCCCCATCGCCAATATGCCCCAGGCATTCCAATGGTTGACGCTGGTCAATCCGCTGCGATATTTTATGGAAATCATCCGGGCCATTTTCCTGAAAGGGGTCGGGGCAAGCATCCTTTGGCCGCAGATGGTCGCGCTGGCCCTGCTCGGAGCAGCGACGCTCGGGCTGTCTGCGCAGAGATTTCACAAGACGTTGAAGTAAAGGAGAAACCGATGCCTTCCAATTGGGCTCATGTTCACCTGTTGCTGAATCATATTCCATCGCTGGGTGTGGTCTTCGGGCTGCTCTGGCTCGGCATCGCCGTGCTCCGGCGAAACGACGAATGGAAGAGAGCGGCCCTGTGGACCTTTGTGGGGGCCGCTCTGCTGACCATCCCGACGTATCTGACGGGGGAGCCTGCCGAACATTTTCTGGAGGATCTGCCGGGAGTAGACTTCTCTCAAATTGAAGGGCACATCGAAGAGCACGAAGAGGCCGCCCTGTTCTCCCTGATTGCCGTCGAAGTCTTGGGCCTGGTTTCCCTCGCGGGCTTGTTCCTCTCCCGAGGGTCGAGCCGCCTTCTTACGCGTTGGGTCGCTGCTTGTCTCGTCCTGGCCATCGTGACTACAGGTCTGCTGATTTACACGTCGAATCACGGAGGACATATCCGCCACCTGGAAACTCGCGGCGATCCCGCGAATCCTACCCACACTCACTGACCGAGCACCCGAGTCAGGCGCTACCCGAACGGGCCAGGAACGGTACTCCGAAGCAGACCCACTGCGCGGGGTCTTTTCTTGTCCACCTGCCGGAATGCTCTCCCGAAAAGAAGTCTGGGAAATACGGGTCGTTTGGGCCTAGTCGTAGGGGGTTGGCGTGCTGTGGAAAAAACTGTGGAAAACTGCTCGCCCGTCGGCTGGCGCCAGGGGCCTAGTCCCTACAGCGGCGTCCGAGGATGACCATTGCGGCTCTCCTGTATCTTAGTTAATTCAATGGAGTTACCTGTCCACCACTCTCAAAGATGCTGCAAAATCGGGCATTGTGCACGCACAGCCCTTCCCTGCGGCATCCGAAGGACTTTTTGCACAATCTTGCAGCAAAGACATGCTCAAAAACCCTGATTTTGGCCTGTTCTATCGGGAGTCCCTGAGAGGGTACGCGCAGGGCGAACAAGCGGGCTTAGGGGCGCGATGCACCCGGCCCTGTGAGGAACGCTTGCAGACGGCTCCGCAGCGAATGCGGCAGCTCGGCTTCGACCTCGATCAACCCGTTGCGTTCCTCGCGCTGGAGCACGCGTCCGAACTCGTACACCCAGGAAAGCTCCCTGCCCTGGAGCTGCGTAAAGCGCAGTTGGACCCGCTCGACGGGGTCTACGCTCAGGTGGCGGTCCATGGCGCGGAGCAATTCGTCCACGCCCGCGCCCGTCAGCGCAGAAATCGAAACGGCATCTTCTCCAGGCTGCAAGGCGCTTTGCTGGCCGGGCGTCAGGAGATCCATCTTGTTCCAGACGTGCAGGATCGGTTTGTCGAGGACGCCGATCTCGTCCAGAACCTTTCGCACATCTTCCTCTTGCTGGGCGCGGTTGGGCGAAGAGCAATCGGAGACCAGCAGGATCAGCGCCGCTTCGCCCGCCTCTTCCAGAGTTGCCCGGAACGCTTTGATGAGCGTGTGCGGCAGATTGCGGATGAAGCCGACCGTGTCCGAGAGCAGGACGCGGCGGCGGGAGGGCAACTCGAGCATCCGCAGCGTGGGGTCGAGCGTGGCGAACATCTGCGGCGAGGTAGGCACTTCCGACTGTGTGAGCCGGTTAAACAGCGTGGACTTGCCCGCATTGGTGTAGCCCGCCAGGGCGACCGTCGCGATGGGAATCGTGGCGCGCCGCGACCGCCGATGCATTCGTTGCCGGCGCACGGTTTCCAGGGACTCTTCCAGCAGACGGATGCGGCGGCGGATGCGCCGGCGGTCCATTTCGAGTTGCGTTTCGCCCGGCCCGCGCGTGCCAATGCCGCCGCCGAGCCGGGACATCTCGATGCCGCGGCCGGCCAGGCGCGGGAGCAGGTAATTCAACTGCGCCAGCTCGACCTGCAACTGTCCTTCGCGCGTCCGGGCATGGCGGGCGAAGATATCGAGAATCACCTGCGTCCGATCCACAACGCGCCGCTCGATCCGCGCTTCAATGTTGCGCTGCTGGGTCGGAGTCAAATCCGCATCGAAAATGAGCAGGTCCGCGCCCGTCTCGGCCAGCCGCTGCCGGACTTCTTCGAGCTTCCCGCGCCCGATCAACGTCGCCGGGTCCAGCCGCTCCCGGCTCTGCACCACCGTATCCGCAACGATCGCGCCCGCGCTGCGGGCCAGCTCGGCAAGTTCCAAGAGAGAGTCTTCCGCACTGGGAACACGCTCGGCGGGGCGGCGCGGAGAGACTTTCTCGCGGACTCCGATCAGGATGGCGCGTTCTCTGGGACCAGCCGTGGGAATCGTTAGGCCTCCGCAACCTGCACGGCCTGCGAGACAGCCGGGGTCGGGCGGGAGATGAGGACCGAGGAGATGGCGTGTTTGAAGATAAGCTGCTCCTGGTTATTGCTCTCCAGGACCAGGGCGTACTTGTCGAAACTCTTGATCTTGCCGGATAATTTGGCGCCGCCCATCAGGAAGATCGTGACCAGAATCCGTTCTTTGCGGACATAATTCAGGAACGATTCCTGAATGTTCTGAAAGGTCTTCTCCGTGGACGGTGGTTCTTTCCGAGAGGAGTCAGGCATATGCCTATTGTACCGCGCCGCTTCTTCCTTCGCAACAACCACATTCTGACTTCTGACTCCTGACTTCTGACTCCTGGCTTCTGACTCCTGGCTTCTTGCTCGTCACTGTTCACTCGTCACTGTCTTTCTGCATAGCGGGCAGGGGCAAATCTCCCGCAGGTAATCGAAGGAATACAGGCCCGTACTGTGCCCGTCAGACCAAAACAGGCGCACCGCGTAGCGGCCCACGGTTTCGGCGTTCGTGAGCCGCAGGGTGGGTTTGTACATGGGAAACGGGTTGGGCGGCTCGGGAGGCGCCTCCACCGCGGCGGTGCACACGGCGCAGGGGCACTTGCGGCGCAAATAGTCGAGCGGATACTTGCTCGCATGGCCGTCGGCCCACGTGATCTCGACGCCCCGGCTGAGTGAAATATCCACGTGGCGCGGGTTGCTGTTGGCGCGCTCCATACACGGATTCTACACAGCTTTCCGATCTCTCTTCAATCCCGCTGGATACCAGGGGCGCTCCGGAGGTGCCTGATTGCGTTCGTTGTTGGAACAGAGCATTGTCAGGAGGGCTACGCTCGGCTTAGAATGCGTTCATGCGGTCTGGAAGTCCAGGAACGGGCGTTCAATGCATTTGGCAATTCGTCGGGCAATTCATTTGGCAAGGGGCTTCGAGAGGTATTGCGCGAGGCATGGCGGCCCGGGCCGCCGCCGTGGTGTTGTTCGTCGGTGTGGTCGCTGCAGGCAACTCGGTTCCCTCGGTGGCGTTGCCGGAGCCCGCCCAGGAGGCCTATGCCACCTCCTCGCCGTTCGAGCTTCGGCCCCAAGTCGAGCGAGCGACCCTCCACTTGCGACGGCCTACCCTGCGCACGCTCTACGACATGATTGCCGAAACCTACGGAATCCGCCTGCTCTATGACCGGGACCTGCAAGCGCCGACCCTCGTCAGCAATTTCGATATCGAAGACGCCACGCTCAAGGAGGCGCTCGAGGCGGCCGGGACCATCTCGAAAACCTTTGTGGCGCCGCTCGATGAGCGCACGGGCATGGTGGCCTCCGATACCGCGCCGAAGCGGGGCGAATACGAGCGCCAGATTCTGGCCACCTTCCACGCCGACGACCAGACGACGCCGCAGCAGTTGACGGAGATCAGCACCGCCTTCCGGACCCTGCTCGATCTGCGGCGGGTCACCCAGGACACGCGGTTCAACTGGATTACCGTTCGCGGGCTGAGCCGGCAAGTCGCGGCCGCGGACCGCTTCTTCCGGACGCTGGAAAGGCCGCGCGGGGAAGTGATCATCGAGACCAACATTTGGGAGATCAACAGCAGCCGGGCGCGAGAGCTCGGGATCCTGCCTCCGCAGCCGTTCCTGCTCCAACTTCTGGGCCGGGCGGCGGTGGCCGTGAACCCGGCACTGTTCAGCTTCGGCGGGGGACGAACCTTCTACGGAGTCCGGCTCCCCGGGGCTTCCGGGCAGTTGACGTTCACCTCTTCGGTGGTTCACTCGCACCAGACGCTGCATCTGCGGGCCACTCATAACCAGCAGGCCAGCCTGCTGCTCGGGCAGCGATTTCCGATCGTCACGGCGACGGTCGGGTCCAGTCTCCTCGCGCCCGGCACGACCTCGACGCTCGGCTTCTTTCCGCAGATTCAGTACCAGGATATCGGCGTAACAGTCAAAGCTACGCCGCATCTGCACGCCGGGCGCGAACTGACCCTCATCCTGGACCTTTCGATCCGGGACTTGGGCAGCCGGGACTTGAACGGATTGCCCACCATTACCAACCGCCAGGTGACCGGACAGGTTCGCTTGAAGGAAGGGGAAAGCTACCTGATCGGCGGCATCCTGACCCGCACGGAACGGAACTCCAGGACGGGGTATCCGTTTCTGTCCCGGCTGCCGTTGATCGGCGCTCTGTTTGCGTCGTTCCGCAAGCAGCAGGATGAGACGGAACTTTGGATCGAGATGCGCCCGTATATCCTGCGCGGGGCGCCGGCCGAGGAGTTTGCCTCGCGGTCCATCTTCTTCGGAAAAGAAATCCCCGGAGTGACACCGTTGCCGGTCGAGGCGGTCCCGGCCGGACCGCCGGAGGGGCTTCCCCCGGGCGTTCTCCCTCCGGGTGTTCTACCACCTGGGGTCCAGCCGCCGGGTGTTCCGGGGCAGCCAGGAGTACCTCCGCAACCGGGCGCGCCCGTGGTTTTCCCGCCCGGCATTCAACTGCCGCCGCAACAGCCGGGAGCACCGCCCCAACAGATTCCTCCCGGAGGCGTGTTCCCACCGGGGGTGATCCGGCAACCCGGCACGTTCCCGCAACCCATCCCGCAAGCGCAGCCGTAATTGCCAGGAGAAAGGCGGGTGAATCCCGCCCTGCGGGATGGCGGGGATTGGCTTGAGCTTCCGGCTCCTGGCTCCTTTCTTCGGAGTACCATGTTCTCCTCCCGTCTCCCTGGGAACCTGCGGCCGAACCGGCTGAGCGAGCGGCTCGCAGCCAAGCGGCGCTCCGGAGCCGCGATCCTGGATTTGACCGAATCGAACCCAACGCAGGCGGGCTTCGCCTATCCGACCCAGGCCATTCTTCAGGCCCTCGCCGATGCGCGGTCGTTGCGCTACGAACCTTCGCCGGCGGGCTTGCCCGAGGCGCGCGAAGCCGTGGCCGATTACTATGCCGCGCGCGGCCAGACGGTCGAGCCGGAGCGCATCCTTCTGACCTCGAGCACCAGCGAGGCGTACTCGTACCTCTTCAAACTGCTCGCCGATCCCGGCGACGAAGTGCTCGTGCCGCGCCCCTCTTACCCTTTGTTCGCGTTTCTGGCGGCCTTGGAGTCGCTTCGGATTGTTCCGTACCCGTTGGTGTACCACGGCGCTTGGGCGCTTGATTGGGACGCACTCGCGCGCGCCGTCACACCGCGCACCCGGGCTATCGTGCTCGTCAATCCGAACAATCCGACCGGCTCGTTTCTGAAGAAAGACGAACGAAAAGAGGTGATCCGCCTGTGCGCCGAACGGAATCTCGCGCTCCTTTCCGATGAGGTTTTTGCAGATTACTGTTTCAAGCCGGACGCCAGGCGGGTCGCAAGCCTTGCCGATGTGGAGGAGGTCCCCACTTTCTGCTTGAGCGGGTTGTCGAAGGTTGCGGGGCTGCCGCAGATGAAGGTCGGCTGGATGGTGCTCGCGGGGCCGGCTCCGGAGCGGGCGGCGGTTCGAGAGCGGCTGGAGCTGATTGCCGACACGTACCTATCCGTAGGGACCCCTGTCCAGCACGCTTTGCCGCAATTGCTCGCCTTGGGCACAAGCGTCAGAGAACAGATTGCTGCGCGGGTGCAAGAAAACCTCGCGTCTCTGCGCTCCGCCGTGGAAGGCACAGCCTGTTGCGCCTTGGATGTGGAAGGGGGCTGGTACGCAATTCTCAAATTGCCGCGAACCCGCAGCGAAGAAGATTGGTGCCTGGAACTGCTCGACCAGGATAGCGTCCTGGTTCAGCCGGGATTCTTTTATGATTTCGATTCGGAAGCTTTCCTGGTCGCAAGCCTGCTTCCGCCGCCGGATACTTTTCGGGAAGGCATTCGCCGCTTGCTCGCCCGCGTCAGCCTCCACTAGACCATTTTCAGCCTTAGTGTAGAGCGAGGCAATCGCGTCAGGGCATGGCTTTAGCCATGCCGAAAAGACGCCCCTCCCGGAGCGGGCTTTAGCCCCTGGGGTAGGTCCCTCAGCGGCTGAAGCCGCAAGGAAGAAGAATAAATTCCTAACGCTTTACGGCACGACTAAAGTCGTGCCCTGACGTCTCCACATCCTCTACACCAATCGTGAGAATGGTCTAAGCTTTTGCAGCCGAGGCGAGGATTGCCGGCATGGGTATTTCGAAGACCCCGTTGTTCTCATAGGCTCGGACGCCGTCGCGGATGGCGGCGAGGATCGCCGGCAGCGCCACGCGGGACTGGGCGCGCAGCAAGCCGCCGGTGCGGACTGTGCCGGCGAGCATGGCTTCCGCGAGCGCGTCGGGCGAGGGCAGCCGCCAAACCTGCGGAATCGGCAAGACCTCCGGGTCGCGGAAGCCGGCGCTCCGCAAAACACGACGACACTCTTCCGGATCGCTGAACCGAAAGAAGGGCGGCCCGGCGGGCAGCGCCGCATTCAAGTCGCCATAGGTCTCAATGGAGCGGAGAATGATTCCAAAGCCGACCGCCTCTTCCGGCTTGCGCCAGACGGCAAAACCGGCGCGGCCTCCGGGGCGGAGCACGCGATACATCTCCCGCAAAGCCTTTTCCGGTTGCGCGAGGTGGAGCAGCCCGAAATTCGTTCCGACCGCGTCAAAGCCGCCGTCCGGAAACGGCAAGTCCTCCGCGTCTCCGACCAGGAATCCGGCTTCCGGGCATTGCCGCTTTGCCTCGGCTACCATCGAGTCGGAGAAGTCAATTCCCACGACATGCGCCGCCCGCCGGCAGGCAGCGGCGGCGACGTAGCCCGGTCCCGTGGCCACATCGAGGAATCGCGCTCCAGGGCGGACGCCCACGGCATCGAGCAGCGGTGCCACAGCCTGTGACGTGAGGCTCTCGAAGTGGTCGTGATAGCCGGAGGCCACCTTGCGCCAACCGGCGTGCTCAAAGGCGCGGAATCCACCGGGATCGGAAGGCGAAGTTAAGGTCATCGGTTATGCTGCTCCGTGCCGGCTCCCATAGAAGAAACGAGGGGGACTTGCCGCAGGTCAAGCTCGAAGTCTCCACAACCTCCATTATAGTTTCAACCAGCCGATTTCGAGGTCAGCATGCTTTCCCCTCCCGCGAAAAGGAAGAGAATGCAAATCAGAAGATAATAGATGTAAAATAGGCGCTCCTGCGCGCAGGGTGGCAGGGTGAAGAAAAGGCTCTGCGCGAGGGCGGTCAGAGAAAGTTTGTTAGGGGAGGCTCCGAACGATGGATGGGGCGGTGGTGAGAATCTTTATTACTCCGGTCGGAGGCGACACGATGCAGCCGGTCGAGGAGATCGAAGCCTTAGCCGGGTGCGGGCTTCGAGGGGACCGCTACTGCAAGCGGACCGGCTACTGGACCGATGTGGACGAATGCGAAGTGACGCTGATTGAAGCGGAGTGTCTGGAAGAAATCCGCGCCAAGACCGGCATCAACGTCGAGGAAGGCGAGCACCGGCGCAATTTGGTAACGCGCGGCGTCCGGCTGGATGACTTGCTCGGAAAGCGGTTCCAGGTGGGGAAGGCGGTCCTGGAATACGACCGGCCGCGCCCGCCCTGCGGCCATGTCGAGACGCTCACCGAGGCCGGCATGACGCGCGCCCTGATCAACCGAGGGGGAATCTGCGCCCGCGTGGTCACATCGGGGATGATCCGTCCCAACGATCCAATCGTGGTTCTCTAGGAGAGGACTCCGCGAATTCCATGCAGCCGGCGCGTTCCTGCGCGCGCCTTGCTTCCGGCTCCGGAGTCCATGAACGGAAACGCCTTCGGTCCCCGTCTGAACCATGCCCTGTGGAGCCGGGGGAACGCCAAGACAATTCCTCTGCGAAAGGAACCAGGCAATGTCGGATGCTCCCCCGGAGCGACCTCTGCGCCAACGGATCGGCTTGGTGCTGGGCATTTCGCTCTTCTTCCTGATCGTGCTGCTCCCGGCGCCGGCGGGCATGAAGCCCGAAGCCCAGCGCGTCGCCGCGGTGGCGGTGCTGATGGGGACCTGGTGGATCAGCGAAGCCATCGCCATTGCCCTTACCTCGCTCCTTCCGCTGGCGTTGTTTCCTCTGCTCGGCATCATGCCGAGCGACCGGGTCGCGCCCTATTACACGGATCAGACCATCTTCCTGTTTTTCGGGGGATTCGTTGTTGCTCTGGCCATCCAGAAGTGGAACCTGCACAAGCGCATTGCGCTGCACACCATCCGCATGGTGGGGGCCGAACCGACGCGGCTGGTTCTGGGATTCATGCTTGCCACCGCGTTTCTTTCCATGTGGATGTCGAACACCGCCTGCGCCATGATGATGTTGCCCATCGGCATGGCCCTGGTGCTGCAACTGGCGGCGAAACCGGTTCCGGGCGGGGACGGAGGTTCTGTATTGGACGAGCGAGTCACGCAGAATTTCGGCTCGGTGCTCATGCTGGCAATCGCTTATTCCGCGAGCCTCGGGGGGATCGGCACGCTCATCGGGACACCCCCGAACCTGGTTTTTGTGGGCGCTGCACACAGACTCTTCCCCCAAGCTCCTGAGATTGGATTCCTGCAATGGATGACGCTGGGCATTCCGATCGTGGTCGTGAGTGTGCCGGTCGTTTGGCTGTACTTATGCCGCTTTGGCGGCAAGGAGCCGCTGAAGCAAATCCGTTTTCATGGCGGCCAGACGGTGATTGCGGAGGAGTTGCGGAAGCTGGGGAAGATGACCCGGCAGGAAAAGTACATTTTGGCCATCTGGACGATGATGGCCTTGCTGTGGGTTTTCCGCGCCGACATTCGCCTGGGCACAGTGACCATTCCGGGCTGGTCGGGGCTGTTTGGCAAGCCGGCCTATCTGCAAGACGCCACGGTGGCGATGGCCATGGCCCTGGTGTTGTGTCTGACGCCGGCGCAGGGAAGGGAAGGCGTCGAGGTGGCGGGAAAGCGGGAATACCATTTGATTGATTGGGACACCATCCGCCACGGCGTTCCCTGGGGAGTGCTCTTCCTGTTCGGAGGCGGGTTTGCCATGGCGGGCGGCTTTGAGCAATCGGGCCTTTCGGAGTGGATCGGAGGAGTCCTGGGCGGGATGGGGGGATTCTCCCCCGTCACGATGATCCTCATCACCTGCATTGTCTTGGTGGCTCTGTCGGAGTTGACCTCCAACACCGCGAGCGCCGTCATGGCCATGCCCGTGTTGGCAGCGGCGGCAGTCCAGATGGGAGTTCACCCATTCCTGCTGATGGTTCCCGGAACGATTGCCGCCTCTTTCGGCTTCATGCTTCCGGTTTCCACCCCTCCGAACGCGATTGTGTTCGGAAGCGGCTGGATCACCATCCCGCAGATGGCGCGCGCGGGCGTGTGGATAGACTTGATTGGGATCTTGCTGGTGACGGCGATGGTCTGGTTCCTGGGGACGGCGGTCTTCGGGATTTTACCCGGCCAACTTCCCGCGTGGGTGAAATAGATTGCGATTTCTTACTTTGGCCGGCGGGAGATTTCGCGTCTCCGGGCTATCTTCCTGGCGGGGTCATGGACAACTTTATAATAGTCGTCCGTCACCCCGATAACAGGGCATTCGCTCACGGGGCCTTGTCCCGGACAGGCTTCGGCCAAGGCTTCGAGCGCCTTTTTCATCCGGTGGAGCGTCTGAATCTTTTCTTCGACCTCGATGATCTTTTTTTGCGCCCGGCCCAGGATGTTGTCACAGGTCGTTCCCGGATCGAGGCGGAGAAAGAGCAGTTCTTTGACTTGCTTCAGGGAGAACCCCAGCACCTTGGCCCGCTGAATGAAGCGAATCCGGGAGACCGTAGTCAAGCCGTACTGGCGGTAGCCGGACTCCTTCCGCGGCGGCTCGGCGATCAGCCCTTCGCGTTCGTAGAAGCGGATCGTCTCGATACCCACCCCGGCGAGTCGAGCTACTTTCCCGATCGTTAACGGTTTCTCCGCTCCTCCACTCGGTGGTGGCGAATGGAGACGCGGGCTTCGAGCGGCGCGGGTCCCCAATAAATGAGCCCTCCCCTTCGGAGCAAGGATTCCAAAACGAGAATTCCGCCTCTAGCTGGCCGCCGCAGCCGCGGTCACTTTGATGGTTGTTCCCTGGACGGTTCCCGTGACTTTGGCCTTGCGACCGGCCAGCTTTTCGACGTCGGCCTCTTTCCCGTCGAGCGTATAGACCTTCTCTCCAACAATCAACGCGTACTTCCCGTTCATTTTCTTGACGCAGTCCATGGCGCACTGCTTGGAGTCGGCGCCCATGCTCTTGGCGCCGCACATGGTGTCGCCAATCGTTCCAGTGAGCGTTTCCGTCTTGCCTTGGCCCTGGGCCAGCGCCGCCGGATACGCCAGCCAGCCGGCCAGTATGACTACGCCCGCCACCAGCAGAGCCGCCACAGAATTTCGCCTCGCAGTCCGATTTACCATCGAATTTTCCTCCCCCAGTAAGCTTTCAGTGAAGCACGCCACTCCACTTGTGTCTATTCTACTCAGGAAAGTCCGCTTTCGGTAGCCGCTCTCTGGCATCGCTGGGACACGAACATGGTTTGCAGGAAAACTGTTGGGAGAATTCCCTTGACATT
>MEKR01000134.1 GCA_001767035.1 Acidobacteria bacterium RIFCSPLOWO2_02_FULL_61_28 | reverse complement strand
TTTCGGTAGCCGCTCTCTGGCATCGCTGGGACACGAACATGGTTTGCAGGAAAACTGTTGGGAGAATTCCCTTGACATTAACGCAGCAAGACACGTATAAGGAGGGACATCGGGGTCAGTGCAATCAACAAAATGAAACAGGCGGGAAGGGGGCTCTATGGGTTTGCGGCGATGTTTTCCGAGCCGGATGATTCAGGTTGTCTTCCTGTTCGCTTTGTTTATAGGCGAATGGCAGGCATGGGCGCAGTTGCCCACCGCCACGATTCTAGGCGTTGTTCGGGACCCCAGCGGGGCGGTGGTGCCCGGTGTGGACCTCACGGCCCGCAACGTCGAAACCGGGCAAACCCGCCGGACCCTAACGGGGGCAGACGGTTCGTACCGCTTGGCGGCGTTGCCGGTAGGAAACTACGAGGTGCAGGCGCAACAAGCGGGCTTTCAAACCGATGTACGACGGGGTCTGACGCTGACGGTGGGGCAGGAAGCGGTCGTGAATTTTTCCCTCCAGGTCGGCGCCGTCGAACAAACCATCGCCGTCACGGCGGAAGCCCCCCTGGTCAATACCACCAGCGGTTCTTTGGGCGGCTTGGTGGATGAGCAGAAGGTGGCGGAACTGCCGTTGAACGGCCGCAACTTTATTGACCTGACGTTGCTGCAAACCGGGATTACGCGACATGAAAACCGAGGCAGCACGGCCACCATGTCGGGAACGTGGTTCAGCAGCAACGGCGCGCCCTTGCGATCGAACAATTACATGTTGGATGGGGCCGTGATGGGGAACCTCTATGGCGCTGCCGTAACCTCCGTTGCCAACACCACGCTGGGGCTGGAGGGGATCCGGGAGTACCGTGTGGTGACCAATTCCTTCAGCGCCGAGTACGGCATGACGATGGGCAGTCAGATGACCATCGTGAGCAAGAACGGGACCAACGCGTTTCATGGCTCGTTGTTTGAGTACCTCCGGAACAGCGCCCTGGACGCGCGAAATTTCTTCGACTGGAAATCCGCTGGAAGCCAGCGGCGTCTCCCGGCCTTCACGCGAAACAACTTCGGCGGCGCTTTCGGGGGACCTATCAAGAAAGACCAAACCTTTTTCCACGTCGTGTACGAAACGCTGCGCGAGCGCCTTGGCATTACCACCATTACGAACGTCATCGCGCCCTCCGCCAAGGTGAATGCGCAGATCAACCCTGTTGTCCGGCCCTGGCTGGCGCTGTTTCCGGACCCGAATTTGCCGAACAATCAATACACGTTCCCTTTCAGCCAGCCCACGGATGAGCACTTTGGACAATTGCGCGTGGACCAGACCATTTCCGGCAGTGATAGCCTCTTCGCGCGCTATACCGTTGACAACACCAGCCGGACGAAGCCGCGCGCCTACCCGCAGTTTCGCGATCCGTTGGCGAGCCGGACGCAATCCGCCACCCTCTCGGAAAGCCGCGTGGTCACGCCCACTCTCCTGAACACCTTCCGGTTTTCGTTCAGCCGGTCGGCTTTTTCCAGTGACAGTCTTTCCGGCATCAGCGGTCCGCAATTCTCGTTGGTTCCCGGCAAGGAGATTGGCGGCGTCAGCGTATCGGGTGTGACGGGCTTTGGTCCCGATGGCGCCAGTCCTACCTTCACCAACCAGAACGTTTTTACCTGGAGCGACGACTTGTTTTACTCGCGCGGAATGCACTCCCTGAAATTCGGGACTCTGGTGAATCGCTATCAGCAGTATATCGAGAGCGGCTTGACGGCCAAGGGGAGCATCAATTTCCCAAGCGTGGCCGCATTCTTGCAGGGGCAGTACACGACGTACTCTTCGATCACCCCGGGTTCGGTCCAGATTCGCTCGTACCGGAATTCGACCGTCGGGTTCTACGTCCAGGACGATCTGCGGCCCCTCCCGAACTTTACTCTCAACCTGGGGCTGCGGTATGAGTTTATGACCGTGCCCGTGGAGGTCTTCGACCGGAACACGGCCTTGCGCAACCCGCAACTGGATGCGAACACCACTTTGGGTCCTGTTTTTGAGAACCCCTCCTTGAAAAATTTCAGCCCGCGACTTGGGCTTGCCTGGGACGTGCTGGGCGACGGAACGACGGCGGTGAGAGGCGGCTTCGGATTGCTCTATGACATCGGCAATCTGGGGAGTTCCCTGCTGCAAGGGGCGCTCGCGGCTCCCCCCTTCTCCAGCCGCAGCAACATCCAGGTACCGGTCGGGCAGCCGCTTCCCTTTCCTTTGAGCGTCCCGCTGTTCTTTCCGGCCAACGTGCTCGGAAGAGAGATTCGCGTGACGGATTATCACCTCCAGCAGCCGCACATCTTGCAGTACAACCTGACCGTGGAGCGGCAACTGCCGTATGACATGGGCTTAACGCTCGCCTACGGAGGCTCTCGCGGCATCAACCTGATGCAAGTCAAGGAAGGGAATCCGACCGTCCCGCAAGTGCTTGCGGGCGGGCGGCTGTTCTGGCCGGGCGCGACCGATCCCGAGGGGCGTCCGCTGGTGCCTCCCGCGCCTCTCGCCCCCCGAACCAACCCGGCCTGGGAAAACATTACCTGGCTGACGGCGGGAGGGAATTCCTGGTATAACTCGTTGCAGGTGGGGCTGACCAAACGCATGAGCAAGGGACTCCAGTTCCAAAGCTCCTATACCTGGGCGAAGACGCTCGATGAAACCCAAGGTCAACTGCCGGCCGACCAGGGGGGAACCCCCGTGACTTCGACTCACCGGGAATTGGACCGGGGACCGGCTGATTTCGACATTGCCCACAACTGGCGGTTTAACACCATCTACCGTTTGCCGGGACTTGCTTCTTCCAATGGAGTGGCTGGAAAACTGTTGAACGGCTGGTGGATGAGTGGAATTCTCTCCCTCCGAACGGGGTTTTCATTCAGTCCCACGGTGAGCAGCGACCGCGCCCGCAAACGGGGTGGAGCCAATCGGCCGGATCGCGTTGCGGGGCGGAGCAACGATGACATTATCCTGGGAGGACCAGTCCGGTATTTCGACCCGCTGGCATTCAGCAATCAGCCGCCAGGCTTCCTGGGCAACGCCGGCCGCGGCATTCTCCGCGGCCCCGGCCTTGCCAACCTGGACTTCTCGCTGGCGAAAGATACCGCACTGGGATTCCTGGGAGAGAGCGGAAAGTTGGAGTTTCGGGCTGAATTTTTCAACATTCTGAATCGGGTGAATTTCGCCATGCCCAGCGCCGCCGTGTATGCCGGCGCTGCCGCTCCGAACGTGGTGGAACAACCGCTGGCGACCGCCGGAAGGATTACCAGCACGGCCGGCGCTGCCCGGCAGATCCAGTTGGCCTTAAAGATCGTATTCTAGGCCGCACGCGGCTCCGCCCTGTCCGGCAGGCAGAGCTTTCCGATCTATGGAGTGAAAGGCGATTGTAACCAAGCACCATGCGACGTAAAGGAGAAGGAACCATGGCTACTCGAAAGACGTTTTATTTCCTCACCAGGCAATTCATAAACCCGGCCGTAATTCCGGCAATGCTGCTCGGCATCCTGTGGATGGTCATTGCCTCCGGCGCGGCTTCACTCGCGGCGGCTGCGGAGACGGGCCGGGTCATGGGTTCGGTAACGGCGGACCGGGGCGCGGTGAAGGGGTTTCGCGTCAAAGCCAAAGATGTGGTCAACCGGATTCACTACACCACATTCACCAAGGCAGGCCGGTACCAGTTTGTCGAGCTGCCCGTGGGGACCTACGATGTGGGAATTCTGCAACCGGGCTTTGAATCCCCCGTGCAAACCGTGGATGTGAAGGCGAACCAGACCCAGCGCGTGGACATCGCTCTCACAGCCGTAGAACGGCCTCCGCAAGGCGGGGGCGGTCCCTTGGGAACCGGCGCTGCTCCGCGCGACGTGCAGTTGGTGGACTATGACACCCTGTACCCGCCGGAGCCCGGGAGGCGCGAACTCGAGGTCACCTGCTTCGGCTGCCACTGGAACTTTTTCCCCCGCCGGAAGCACGACGAGAAAGGATGGCGCGAGGCCGTGAGTCGAATGCTGACCGGGCCTACCTGGAATGAGGAGCGGGAAGCCCTCAATCCCCTCCCGCCGGACGAGGTCATGGAGCCGATCTACAAGTATCTGGCGAAGAACTTCGGCCCCGACTCCCCGAACCGAGTGCTGAAGCTGGATGAGTTTGTGCCCGACGAGGATGCGCTCTCGCAGGCCTTGTACATTGAGTACGAGATTGAGCTTCCTCCCGTGGTGGAAACCCCCAGGGAAAACCGGCGCCCGGATCGCCGGGAATACGGAAGCCACCGCTTGCATGATCCGTTTGTTTCTCCGGTGGATGGAACCATCTGGTATGGCGCTTCCGGCATCAACGCCATGGTGCAGTTGAACCCTCGCGCCACAACCTTCAATGAACGCTGGAAGGAGTTCAAGTTCCAGGCCCCGCGAAACGTCTTCATTCACGGCAACACGATGGACAGCAAGGGGCGTGTTTACTGGGCGGAGATTTCGGGCGGAAGGGTGGGTGAGTTAGACCCCAGCACAGGCCAGGTCATCCGCCATAAGCTTCCCACGGAAGGATCGCTGTTGCAGGTGGTCGTGGATTCCAAGGACAACGTCTGGTACAACCTCGTCGGCGGGAGCGCCATTGGGAAGATTGATGCCAAGACGCGGAAGGTCTCCCAGTGGCCGACCCCCATCCCCTTGGCAAACCCCTACGGGCTGGCCGTGGACCCTCAGGACAATATCTGGACCTGCGGTTTGGGCAAGCCCGTCGTGCTCAAGTTCGACCCTGTCCAGGAGAAGTGGACCCAGTATCCCACTCCCACACAGCCTGCGGGGACGCGCCGCATTGGGGTGGATGCGAAGGGCGAAGTCTGGTTTGCCGAATATGCGGCGGCCAATCTGGGCCACATTGATCCCAAGACCGGCAAGATCACCGAGTACAAGCTCCCGCTGCGCTACACCACTCCCTATGAAGCATGGCCGGATAATCGCGGCAGCATCTGGATTACAGATGGAACCTACAACGCCCTCATCCGGTTCGACGTGCAAACCAAGAAATTTACCTACTTCCCCCTGCCGCAACTGCGATGGAGTGTTCCGAAGGTGGAAATTGATAAAGACGGCACGGTTTGGTTCGGATCGCGGGGTATACAGACCATTGTCGGGGCGGCTTTTAAGCTCAAGGGGAACGCCCCGAAACCCATGCGCGCCTCAGGAGCGGAGGGTCGGGCCATAGACCCGATTGCGGATTGACCCGATCGCGGATTGATCTCGGCGGAACCCCGGATCGCTTTCCGCCTTCTGTATCTTGCCTTTCCGGGAGCCGTCATTCGGCGGCTCCCGGCGGCTCAGGCCTGCTGCCCCAAGCATTCCGCACTACACCATTTTCAGGGTTGCTGTATAACAAAACGTGATGGTGTCATCCTGATCCCGCGAAGCGGGAGAAGGATCTGCTCTTCTTTGAGGTCAGCAATCCGCTCTGGGAAAAGCAGATTCTTCGGGCCCCGGCAAGCCGGGGCCCTCAGAATGACGTCATCGGCGGCAAGTGCGCTATCCAGCAACCATGAAACGCGGTAGCTTTGATTTCGTCAGTCCCTTTCCGACACGAAGGGCGCGAAGGTCACGCGGCGTTCCCTCACCGCGCTCTTTTTCTCGCTTTGGCCCACTCCAGGAAATTCTTGAGTAAATGAGGTCCGGGGATAGTGAGGATGGACTCCGGGTGGAACTGGACGCCTTCGATGGGAAACTGTCTGTGGCGCAGACCCATGACGACGCCGTCGGCGGTGGTGGCCGTGACTTCCAGCGAAGCGGGGATCGAGCGCGCGTCCACAACCAGGGAATGGTAGCGCGCGGCGGCAAACGACGGCGGAAGGCCGCGAAAGATCGTCTTGCCGTCGTGCTTCACCTCTGCTGTCTTCCCGTGGACCAGCGAAGGAGCCGCGACCACCTTTCCGCCAAAAACCTCGCCAATCCCCTGATGGCCCAGGCACACTCCCAGAATCGGAACCTTGCCTGCGAAGTGCCGAATCGTCTCCATCAGGATACCGGCGTCGGCAGGCCGTCCCGGTCCCGGCGACAGAACCAGGGCTTCGGGAGCAAGCGCCTCGATCTGGCGCACCGTCACTTTGTCGTTGCGCCGCACTTCGAGTTCAGCGCCCAGTTCCCCGAGCAACTGGACGAGATTGTAGGTGAACGAATCGTAGTTGTCGAGAACGAAAATCATAGATTCCCTATGATACGGCCACAGAGGCACGGAGCCACAGAGAAGAAGAATTTAGAAGTCAGAAGACAGGAGTCAGAATGGGGCCGCACAGTTTTTTCTTCTAACTTCTTACTCCTAACTCCTAACTCCTAACTCCTACCTTCTAACTTCCGCTTTCCTACCCTCTGTGCCTCTGTGTCTCCGTGGCCTTCCTATTTCCTCCCGCTTTCTTCGTGAGCCATTTCGATGGCTCGGAGCATCGCTTTGCCTTTGTTCATGGTCTCTTCGTATTCGCGTTCCGGCACCGAGTCGGCCACAATCCCCGCGCCGACCTGCACGTACGCCTTCTTGCCCTTGACGACAATGGACCGAATGGTGATGCAGGAGTTGAGGTTCCCGGCGAAGTCGAGATAGAGGACGGTCCCGGCATAGACGCCGCGCCGCGTCGGTTCCAGGTCCGAGATGATCTGCATGGCGCGCACCTTGGGAGCGCCGGTGACGGTGCCTGCCGGGAAACACGCCCAGAGCGTATCCCAGGCGTCCAGGCGCGGCCGGAGTTTGCCCCGGATGCTCGAAACCAGGTGCATCACATGCGAGTACCGCTCGACAAACATCAGTTCCGGGACCTGGACGGTTCCGAAGCGGCAGACGCGCCCCACGTCGTTGCGGCCCAGGTCCACCAGCATCACGTGCTCGGCGCGCTCTTTTTCGTCGGCGAGCAATTCCCGCTCCAGGCGCTTGTCTTCCCCCATGTCTTTGCCGCGCGGGCGCGTGCCGGCAATCGGGCGATACTCGACATCTTCGCCCGTCACTTTGACCAACATCTCCGGCGACGAGCCGAGCACGCAGTCCTCCCCCAACTGGAGAAAAAACAGGTAGGGCGCGGGATTCACTCGGCGGAGCGCACGGTAGATCGCAAAGGGATCGGCGCTGATCTTGGTCTCCAGGCGCTGTGACAGCACCACCTGAAAAATGTCTCCGGCAGTGATGGACTCCTTGGCGCGGCGGACCTGCGCGAGAAATTTTTCCTGACTGACGTTGGAACGGAACGTCGGCGACGAGGCACGGCGCTTCCCGGACGGGCGCGTCTGCTCGACGAGAGCGAGCGGCGCTTGCAAATTGCGCTCGATTCGCCGGATGTCCTGCTCGGCCTGACGATAGGCGGCGGTGAGCGCTTTCTTCGACCGGTCGTCGCAATGCACGTTGCGGACGATGATGATCTGATGCTTCACGTGGTCGAAAGCGAGCAGCGTCGTACAGAACATCAACACCGCATCCGGCATCGCTCCCGGGGAATCCTGGGAGCGTTCCGCGGGCGGGAGCGGCACCGGCTCTCGCAATGTGACCAGATCGTAGCCCACGTAGCCGACGGCTCCGGCGGTGAACGGGGGAAGACCTTCGATGTGCACGGGCTGGAAGGAGGCCAGCAACTCGCGCGTCGCCCCCATCATGTCCCCTTGCAGCCGCTCCGTGCGGCCTTTCTGAGTGATCTCCGTCAGGCTGGAGGCTGCATCGGAGCCAATCCGGAAGCGGAGGGTGAGAAAGGGATCGGAACCGAGGTAGGTATAGCGGGCGACCGTCTCGCCGCCCTCCACGCTTTCGAGCAGAAATGAGTAGTTCGGCTTCGCCCGGCGCGACTGGGCCTGGCGCCGCGTCAATTTCAGGTATGCCGACACGGGTGTCAGCAAGTCCGCCGGAACTGATGTCCAGACCGGCACCAGGTTCCCCTGCTGGGTGAGCCTCATGAACTCCCGGAGATCGGGAAAGATCATAGTCGTCCTTTGTCTAGGTCACTCGCTGCGTGAGCCGGCCGAGTTCCTCCAGCGCGACGCGCTTCATCAAGCGTATCGGAGGTTCGAGTCCCGTCCAATACCCAAATTGCCGCGCCGCCTGCGCCAGGAACATATCGAGACCGGAGATCGTCCGGCAACCCCTGGCCCGCGCCAGTTCGAGCAGGCGCGTCTCGGGAGGATTATAGATCAGGTCAAACACCACTCTCGCGTTGATCTGCTCGGGGCGCAAGGCGCACTCGCCGGTGTGGGGCCACATGCCGACCGGAGTGGAATGCACGAGGAGATCAAACCGTTCCCGCTCCAGCCGCTCGAATGAAAGGGCCTGACAGCCGAGTTCCCGCGTAAAGCGGGCGACCTTGGACGGGTTGCGTCCGGTGATCGAGATGGCGCGGCAGCGCAGCTCTCTCAAAGCCACCACAGCCGCGCGCGCAGCCCCGCCGTTGCCTACAATCACAGCGCGAAAGCCCGCCGGGAGCGGTTCCCGCGCACGCAGCCGGAGCGCCTTCCGCAGCGGAGCGACGATGCCTTCGACGTCGGTGTTGATCGCCTCCCAGCGGTTGCGCCGCGCGCGAACCGTGTTCGCAGCGCCCGCCGCGCGCACTGTCCGGTCGGTCTTGTCCACCAAGCGCAGAATCCCCTGCTTGTGCGGGATGGTCACACTGAACCCCGCCAGGGGGTAGCGTTCGGCGGCTTTGCGAAAGCCTTTCAAGTCGCTTACCAGCAGCGGCAGGTAAACGGCATCAAGGCCCCGCGCCTGAAAGGCTGCGTTGTGGATGGCCGCGCCAATCGAGTGGCGGACGGGACAACCGACCAGACCGTAGAGGCTTGTCCGACGGGTCAGCTTTTCTGCCCGGTAGCGGTTCCGCAGCGTCTCCCAATCAAGCTGCCCGGGGGCCGCTGGCTCATTCGGTTCTCTCGGAGAATTGGTTTCGTTCGATTCCGGAGGGCCTGTCCTCCAAAGCCTCGGCGTAGGAGGGCAGGAGGCGTAGACGAATCGGCTGCCCCGCGAAACCGCCAGAATCCTGCTGGGAATCCCGGTATCGCCCATGCAAAACGCAATCCAACGACCCGCTTCGCCTCCCCTTCCGTTCACCTTCGTCAGAAAATCGAGCGCGTCGGAATTGTCGGACTGACGCGTCGCCGTGCCGACGAGTTTATAGTAGTCGGCCGGAAAGCGGCGCAGACGTCGCGCCCAGGATTCGAGACGCGGCATTCGCTCGAAATCGTGAAACGAGAGAACCAGCGCAGCGGCTTGGCGCAAGCGCGCGACCTTCTCATCTCCCGCAGCCTCGGCCGACTCGATCTCCAGGTCCACCAGATCGCATCCGAGGTCGGCAGCCTGTTCCAGAATTTCCAACTGCTTCGAGATCGTCCCCCGGAAGCGTCCGCCATTCGCCTGGCGGCGGCAGGTGGCAAGCAATTGGGAGTTTTTCCCCGCGACGCGGCGAGCTTCCCGCGACAGCTCGGGGATCGTCACAAGCGCTTCGGCTGGATTCGTCGCCCAATCCAGGCGCAGCTCCACCAAGCGGCTGTAGCCGAGCGCGCGCCGGGCGCAGTCGAACAACTCCGCGGGCGTCCGCCCCGTGGCGGTGATGCAGATGCGTGGCAGCAACGGTTTCGTCATGCGGATCAACTTGTATCATACGGCTTCGCGGACGGGAGTGTCGAGGGACGCAGAATGCAGGTAGTGTCTCAGTTTGCGCTGACGATGTTCGCCGATCTTTTCTCTAGCCCAGGCGTTTACGCCTGGGTTCGTGTGCCACCGAAACCAGCAGCCCCCTTTAGGGGGCTTTGCTTGGCAGCGAGCCGCCCCACAACAGGAAGTAAGCCCCGTGAACGGGGCTCAAAGAGAGTCGGTGGTGATCGCCAACCCAGGCCTGAAGGCCTGGGCTACACAAAAGTAGTCCCCTGTTCAAATCGAGACACTACCCGAATGCATTTCGCTGCCCCGTCCAGACTCGTTCCTTTCTCTTCCATTGTTTCTCTTTCATTGTTTCTCTTCGGGGGGGTATGCCGGAGATCGTTTCCGGCACAACGGATACGGAAGGCGTCGGGGAGCGGGTCATTTTCCGGTTAGCCGACTATACATTCACTGGCGCTAGCCGCTTAAAGATGCGCTGGTTTTTGATCATCGGGTTCGAAAGGGTTGTTTAACGAGCCGGACGATATGGCTTAGCGGTCACCTACGAGCTGCCTTGACAAACTTGGTAAATCTACGGCCCAGGACTTTGAACCGCGCCTTGTGACTCTTAGCATCATCAGTGCTCCGATTCTGCCTGTCGTACTGGAGCAGTTCTTGATCGACCACTCTGCTATTTGGGTTGGTCGCGGCGAGCTCGCGGTTTGAATGGCGCTGTTCCTCGAAACGGACCAAAAATTCACGGATGTAGGGGAAATCATCAACTGGACGATGCTTGACGAACCAGTAGTACACGGGGAAAACTCCCGCTGAGCTAAGTAGCTTATCATGAGGCAAAAAGATACCACTCATACTATCAAGCACGTCAACAACCTTTCGAGCGGCCAGTTCTAGCCCTTTCGCATCAGCTTTGGTATTCTTTACAAACTGATCGAGGTTCGCTTTCTTAGTCTCTCTCAGGTCACTCGAGTGCTCGAAATACAATATTTTTGCGGCAGCATTGAGGTCCTGCCCCCGAGTAACTGTGAAGGAAACGTTCTCCCTAAAGAGGTCGTGCTTTGCGATCTGTCTGAACAACTCGGGTGCCGGCCCCGACATCGCGTTTCTTATTTCGGCACCTGTTAGAGACTTACTGCGGTTTAGGCGAACGAACAACTCTGTTATCGGATTTTCATCCTGGGCCGCCACCCGCATGACAAGCGGATTGTACTCGTCGAAAGTTTCAGCAACCTGCGGATAACGCTTCTTTAGATCGTGATACCCTAAACTCCCTAATGACAGACTAGGTTCCTCTAGGTATTTGAAATCTTTGTTCAGGACAATGTTTCCTTCAAAAAAGTCGAAGATGGCCTCAAGCCTCTGCTTTCCGTCTATGATTGCATACGCTTTCTTTTGCCGGTTCAGTGGGGAATCTCCCCACGTAAAATCAGCCATGTAGATTTTGGGCACATCGAAGCCGTTTAAAATTGAGTCAATTAGGTATGCCTTATCAGTGGCAGACCACAAATGACCTCGCCGCTGGTACGGAGGGTCCATATCAATCTGCGAATGACGGTTCCTCCACCAAGTGAGGGTATGAGCCTGCATCGGTTCAACCTTGAAATCTTTCTTGGGCCTGTCAGTCATGTCAATCCTCAAATTCAAAGTTCCGCTTGATCTCCTTTGCCAGTGCTTCTAAGTCGGGGAAGACCACCGATTCGGTTATGCCGTGATTCAGAATCGAGGCTCGCATCACTGCCATAAAACTGCGCTCAAGCACCACCTTAATGAGGCAATTAGTTGGAAATCGCTCAGATTCAAAAGTGTCCTCCATACTTTTGGTACTCTGTCCGAAAATTGTGAAAACCCCACGTTGGGCAACGATCCGGGGGCTGTTGTGGGCACCGTAGAGCGCTACCGGTTGCACGTTCATGTCCGAGAATTGCGTCAGTGGCTTGTAGCTCTGGAGAGCTTCGTCCGAAGGAGTCAGGACACCGCGATCGAACCCCTGATGCCTTAGAGCATGGACGTTCCATTCGACTGGGTCGAGTACCCAGACCACCGCATCGGATGAAAACGATAGCACGGGTTTTCCTGCTTTCATCTTAACTGAGAATGGACTCGACATAACCGCGAAATAAAACCCGATAAAGGGGTTCTCAGTCCAGTCCAAGAGCCTAGTGGGAACGCCGTAATGCTGCATGAAAAAAAACATATCCCAGTCGTCCGCAAGTCCCCTTGTCAGAAATGGGATACTCCGTTGACGAAACCGGGTCATGACTTGGCGCTCCAATACTTCAAGATCTGGAACCGACCGGCGGCTGCGGTGACGGTAAAGAGATGGGAGCAGCTTGTATGAAGCCTTTCCGCAGCCGCGATACCAAAGGGAGCGGCCAGCTTGAGACTGGCGCTTTTCCATTAGCGCGACGAAATTCTGAAACGACTTAGGATGGAGTTCATTTACGCTGGGCATATCGGTCTGCGATCCACAATTATAAGGGGCCTAATGGCAATAAAGTAAATATTTTGTGGTGTGCGCCAGAAAGAGAAGACCTCTTCCTGCGCACCCCTTTCCCCCGATTGAGGATACAAGGTCGATGGGCGTGCTGGCACGAACCGGTAGGGCGCGGGGGCGAGCATTATTGTCCAGAGATTCAGACGCCCGTATAACCCCCTAACCGGAAACTGACCCACTACCAGGAGTCGCGAAGCCCAACCCGGATTTCTCACCAGCAACGAGATGTCAGGGATTCGTTTCTGTTGCCCTGAAAGGGCAAAAGATGAATAGCCGGGGGCAACGCCCCCGGTACCGAGGCCCCCGGCAATTCGAGTCCGACCCTGAAAGGGTCGTACCGATTGGCCGCGTGGAGCAAGCCCAATCTGTACGACCCCTTCGGGGTCGGCGTATCCTTGGGTATCCGGTGGGTATCCGGTTTCCGGGGGCGTTGCCCCCGGCTATGCGTGTGAATCCCCTTCGGGGATTTTCGGGCGCAACTTGCTTCCGGCCTCACCTGGTGAGAAATCCGGGCTAAGACCTCAAGGATAGCCCCGGGGGGGCAAAACAGAAGGGACTGGGAACGGGTTTCGGCTGGATCAGACCGGATGGGGCCACCTTCACGGGAGCTTGCCGGTCAGTGGTAGCCACGGCATGTCTTTTATGCCGCCCTTCGGCAGGCTCAGGGCCGTGAGCGAAGCCCCTCGACTTCGCTCGGGGCGGTGAGCAAGTCGAACCGTCGAACGGTGGGCACGTTCCGGGACAAACCCACGGCACTGAGAAACGTGCCGTGGCTACCCGGCTTGCCGGTCAGTTGCTGCTACAGCCGCCGCACAGCCGTTTCCCGTTGCGTGTCGTATCCCAGCATTTTTTCGCGCTGACGCCCTTGGATCGCGGCTCGGATCGGCTGCGAAAAATGCTAGAGGGTTCCCACAAACCGTGCAGACTCTCTTTTTTCTACGCGATCACCCCGAAATTGTCATTCCGACCCCGGCTTTGCCGGGGGAGGAACCTGCACTTGTAATTCCCGGCTGCGACTAAAGTGCAGGTCCCTCGCTTCGCTCGGGATGACACACTACCGCGCGGTATATAGCAACACGAGAAATGCTCTAGTTCGCGGCCAAGGCCGCCGCGATGTCGGATTGCTTGGCGGTCGTGCCATGGCCGCCGACAATGGTGGCGCCGGTAATGCCCAATTTCCTCAGGCTCGCGCCCACGGCCACCGTGTTTTCCGAACGGTCGATCGGACCGCGGGGGGAGATGAGATCGGTGACATACAGAAGGTTGCCCGCGACCACGTGCGCGAGGATCAGGCCTGAGGCGTGCGGACTGGGAATGTTGTAGAGGCGAATTTCTGCGGTGTCGTCCTTGAGCGTCATCTGGTCCTTGACCTCGATGATCTCGGCTGCCCGCGGCTTCTTCTGCAGATCGTCCGAAACGACCGTGTGGGGCGCCTTGACAACCATTTCGAAATAGGCCTTGGCCGGACTTGGAACGATCACCTTCGCGCCTTCGGCCACATAGGTTCGCATGCCGCCGGTATGGTCCATGTGGTGATGGGTCAGGACGAGATAGCGGATCGGCTTGCCCGGATACTTCGCTTTCGCCGCGTCAATGACCCAGCGCGATTGCAGCTCGCCATAGGGGGCGTCGAAAATGACCAGATGGTCCTTCATCGCGATGATCAGATTGTTGGCCGTTGCACCCTGGAGATGCTGCACGTTGGGCGCCAGCTCGACTAGCTTGAGGCCGCCGCCGTTGGGGAAAATGATGTTGTCGCTGTCGTTGAACCGCGCCAGGAAGATTCGCCGCAATACCCATTGATGCGGCACGTTGCCGGTCGCGGGCGGCTTGGCCGCCGCCTTGACGGCGTCCGGGACCGCAAACGTGTCGGCCGCGATGGCCGGATTGGCGGTGACGTCCCGATAGGTGAGCTTGGCCACCTCGACGTCGTTGATCCGGTAGGACATCGAGCGGGCGATCTGTGCGCCGCCGACGGGTTTCCAGTCCGCCAGCACGAGATCATAGTTCGAATCGCCGTGGATGTTGTCGTCATCGCGCGTGCGGATGGCAGCGGGCAGATGCGTCTTGCTGTCGAACAGGATGGTGAAGGTCGTCCCGCCGTCCCCGTAGGAGACTGCCAGCAGCGACTGCTCGCCGAGCCGTTGGGAACCCGCGGCGCGGACCTTGCCCGGTTCGTCCAGGGCCTTGACCAGCAGCCACGGCGAGGTGCGCTCGAGCTCGCGCCGCTGTGCGGCGACGCGGATGCCGGACATCGCCAGGCTGCCGCCCTTGTCGTCGGTGACGTAGCCGAGCGTGGGCAGCAAGGTTTCCGTGTATTTCATCTTTACCGGCGGGGGCGGATATTGCTGATCGCGGTCCCACGCGATGCGCGCCCTCCCCGCGGCGAGATCCCAGGTGATCGCGAACGTCGCGGTCCCCAGGAAGTGCGGCTCTCCGCCCGGAGCGAATGACTGCCCCGGTTCCCAGAACCTGGCATCGCCTTGGATGGCGAGGCCCTTCAATGCCCGCAGCGCAGCGGCGCCCCCTTGGGCGGCCACGGCCTGCTGGACGAGATCGGCGCCACTTCCTTGTGCGAACACCGGCTGCTGTTGGCTCATCGCCAGCAACAATGCCGCAATCAACAGAGCGTATTTCATTTCATTCCCTCCATGGTCGGTGAAGCTAAGGCTGCTTACAATTATCTCCCACCGCCTTCCGAGGTCAAGCGAAAAACCTGGAATCAAGTGCCCTTCAGCCAGCCCAGCCAGAAGGAACCAGTACCGCTAGACCATTTTCAAACTTGGTGTAGAGCGAGGATTTCTCGTCAGGGCATCCCGGCAAGCCGGGATGTCCTCACGTCTCCGCATACTCTAAACCAATGCGAAAAATGTTCTAGGTGGACAAGAGCGCGGGCCGGCGCTGGTGCCATTCGGTTGCTTGCTCATAGGCGTGGGCAAGCTGCAAGACAACTGCTTCGCCGCCATGCGGGCCACTGATCTGGAGGCCGACGGGGAGGCCGGCGCTGGTGAAGCCGCAGGGAATGGAAATGGTCGGCAAGCCGTAGACGTTGAAGGGGGCCGTGTTGCGCACGGTAAGAAGTTCTTTGGCGAAGAGTGTGCTCTCGTCCGCGCGCAGATCGGCCCGCAGATCGGCGATGACGGGCGGCGGTATAAGAGTCGTCGGGGTTACCAGCAGGTCCACGGAGTCAAATACTTCCCGGACGGCTCGGCGGATTTGGGCCAGGTCGCGGCGGCCTTGGATATAGGCGCCGGCCGTCACCTCCGCTCCCGGCTTGATCCGTTTGAGAGTTTCCGGCTGGTAAAGCTCCGGGGTCTTGGCAACAAATTCGGCGTGGTAGGCATACGCCTCGGCGGCCCGGACGACGGCCCTTACGGACTCATTCCGGATCGCCGGGATGGTTGTCTCCCGCAGACCAGCAGTCAGTTTTCCGAGCACTGCCAAGGCGTCGTTCACGGCGGCCTCAATTTCCCGGTCTATCCCCTCGAAGAAGAAATCACGAACGATGCCCACCCGCAACGAGGACGCTTTCATCCGCAGGGCCGCGGTGTAATCCGGGACCTTCATATCCTGGCTGGTGGTGTCGGCAGGATCATAACCGGCGATGGCCTGAAGCATGACGGCGGCGTCGGCAACAGTACGCGTGAGGGGTCCGACATGATCGAGCGACCAGGAAAGCGGGATCACGCCGCGCGTGCTCACCAATCCATACGTGGGCTTCAAACCGGCGAGGTTGCAGTACGCAGCCGGCTGCCGGATGGAGCCTCCGGTGTCCGATCCCAGCGCCCCGTAGCAGAGTCCTGCCGCGACTGCGGCCGCCGACCCGCCCGAGGAGCCGCCCGCGATGCGGCTTGTGTCCCAGGGGTTGGGAACCGCTCCAAAGTAACTGATAATCGAGCCGCCGCCATAAGCAAATTCCTGCATGTTGTTCTTGCCCACGAGCACTGCGCCCGCCGCCTTGAGCCTCCGCACCACTTCGGCGTCTTCTGTGGGGATGCGATCCTTATAGAGGGCGCTGCCGCCGGTGGTCCGCACGCCGGCGGTGTCGAACAAATCTTTGAGGCCAATCGGAATGCCGTGCAGCGGCCCTCGCCACCTTCCTCGCTGGATTTCAGCTTCGGCTTCCCGCGCCTCTGCCAATGCCGATTCCGCTGTGACAGTGACAAAAGCATTCAGCTTGGGGTTCCATTGTTCAATCCGCGCCAGGCACGCCTTGGTCAACTCGACGGGTGAGACCTTCTTCCGCCGCACCATCTCCGCGGCTTCGCGGATGCTCAACCTCGAAAGGTCGCCGCTTTGGCCCTGGCTCGACGGCGTTGCTCGCTGCGCGGAGGCGATTCCTTCCGCCAGTCGGGAGATCGGTATCAATGAGCCCGCACTCCCGGCTACGGCGGCTTTGAGAAACGACCTGCGGGATACGTCTTCGGATTGATTCGCCATGCGCGGGATCATATCACACTGCGTCCGCTTCCGGCCGGGGCTGCCCGCTCATTTGGGATGAGGAATGATCCTTACGATGAGATAAGTATCGCTTTCAATCTGGAAGTAGAACCGCCAGTTCTTGTTGACACGGGCCTGCCAGATGTTTCCGGACTCGCTGAATTTTTTTTGCGTACAGGGAAGGATGGTGGAGGTTTTCCCTCAGAAAACCGGCCTGTTTATAGAAGGCCTTTCGCACAGACAAGGGGAGATTTTTCAGAGTGTCGAGCGCGCTCTTTGTGTAGTCGAGTCTCATCGCCCGGTCTTGCGTCTCTTCGCCGGGCGGGACTTCTGGATGTTGGCCTCCATCGAGGCAACCATTTCCTCGACGGTGTTGAATGGTCCGTAGGTGCGGCCTTTCTTGATGTCCTCCAGACCTTCGGTGATTTGGCGGTCAATAATCCGCCGCTGCTCGGGTGTGTACTCGTCATCGGTTGAGGGAGGAGCTGCGGGGGGCTTACTGACAATCGTAATCATCCCCGGAGTGGCTTTGAACTCCACTTGATCGCCGGCCTTGAGGCGAGCTTTGCGCTGAATGCCGGGCGGCACCACCAGCCGGGCTTTCTTCTTGAGGGTAATGGTCATTGGTTGATAAGCACCATTGCCAATACAAGTAACAGTAAGAGTTTATCATCCACCGGGTGGACTGCTCCAATTCGCCGTGGGTTTATTGGGTTCGTCAAGCCAGGTGCAGGTCGTCCAAGGCTTCGTCCGCCAGCGCATCGAGGCGGCCGGCGGCGATATCCTGCTCAATCTGGCGGTCCCATGCCGCCGCATCGAACTCGGTGAACCAAGCCCGAAATGCGGCGAGTTCCTGAGCCGAAAGCCCCCGGACAGCTTCCTCAATCTCTTCAATCGCGCTCATGTTCCCCAGCTCACTCCTCCCGGCAGTCCCGCGCAACCAAGCGGGTAGCAGCGACGAGAAATCCGCCCTAGAAAAGCTGCGTGGTCCAGAGGTCGTGGAGGTGGAGGACTCCTTCGAGGCGGCCTTCGGCGTCCACGACCGCGAGCGCGGTGATTTTGCGTTCTTCCAGGACGCGCAAGGCGGTGGCGGCCAGTTCGGTTCTGCGAATCGTCGCAGGAGCACGGGTCATGAAATCCCCGCAAACGAGGTCGAGCGCGTCTTTCTTGCGCTGCTGCATCAGGCGGCGCAGGTCGCCGTCCGTAACGATTCCGAGGAGCTTGTTGTCGTCGGCGACCACGGCGGTCATGCCCAGCCCCTTGCGGCTCATTTCGTAGATGGCGTCGGGCACGGGCGTTTCCGGGCGGACGCGGGGGATTTGGTCGCCGGTGCGCATGAGGTTCTCGACCGACTGCAACTTTCGTCCGAGGCTCCCGCCGGGATGGAGGCGCGCAAAGTCCTCGGCGGTGAAGCCGCGCCGCTCGAGAAGCGCAATCGCCAGCGCATCGCCGAGCGCCATCATCGCGGTGGTCGAAGCGGTCGGAGTCAGGTTCAGGGGGCAGGCTTCGCGCTCCACGCTCACGTCCAGCACGGCGTCGGCCAGCCGCGCCAGATTCGAGTTGATGTTTCCGGTCATGACCAGGACGGGAAGCCCCAGGCGTTTGGCGGTCGAGACGGGCTGCTCAATTTCCTCGGTCTCTCCGCCGTAGCTCAAGACCAGCAGAAGGTCTCCCTTGGCCATCATACCGAGGTCGCCGTGAGCGGCTTCCCCGGAGTGGAGAAACAGCGCCGGAGTTCCCGTGGAAGCGAGCGTCGCGGAAATCTTGCGGGCGATCAAACCGGACTTGCCCATGCCGGTGACCACAACACGCCCCCGGCAGGCGAGCAGGAGGCCGATGGCCTGCTCGAAGCGGTCGCCGTTGCTTCCCCGCAGACGCTCCAGCACGGTGGTGAGCGCATCGCGCTCGATTTCCATCACGCGCCGCGCCACCTCGCGCGGCGTCTTCGATTCGTTGGAGCTCACAACCGCCTCCTGCCGCAATGCGGTTTCCTCGGACAAATGGGCATCCCTTCCCCCACGCTTACGGTCGCGGCTCGGATGCAAGCGATCGGGCGGGCCGATAATAGGATATTTTCTCCCCGCAACGCAATACGGCCTCACCCCGCCTCATCCCGCCTCATCCCGAATGCTCCCCGGCCCTTGCGGAGTCCCCCGGCTTGCCGGGGCGAGCTGCCCAGCGTCCATCCCAGGCGAAACGGGCGGATGACGTAATAGAGAAACTTCAGGGACGAAGGAAGCCGGCAGATTGTCCCATCCGCAGGGGTCGGGATCAAGAGCCGCCGCAGCAATACACGGAGTTTTTCCGAAGGCCGCTTTGCCAGACGGAGGAACAGCAACGCGCTCTCGAACGGAGTGGGAAGGGTGGGCGCAGCGGGATAGAGGTTCCTCCGGGCGGGGGGCAGCTCCTCCCGAAAACCCGGCGGCAGCGGCGTGTCGAGAAGCTGATGGCAGGCGCTCAGGCTCCACTGCACTAACTGTTCCCATCCGAGCTTGTGAGCCAGAATGCTAACTCGGTCCCAGGCAAGGTCCTGCCGGCGGCAGAGTTCGTGGCAGAGTACGTGGATGTCCACCAGCCATTTCAACCCCTGCCAGTTGTGCCGGGCGGCATGGGCCGCGAGCAACAACAATTGCCCCTCCAAGCTCAGGTTATACGCGGGCGCGCCCAGAACGTTCTTCTCGCGGGCCTCGGCCCAGAGGGCCATCATGCTCCCGTCGTCGTCGGCCGCTTCCACCAACACTCCCCAGTGAAGCTCGATCGTGTACTCCAAGGACCCGTCGCTCCGCGACAAGGCGCATTCAAAGTTGTTTCGCAGCCTGCGCTCCGCGAGGAACCACCGTGGGGATTGCGCGACGTAGCCCCGGGTGACGAGCAGATCGAACGCTCGCAGGACGCTGCGGCGGGGAACCAGGATGTCCATATCCCCGCAGACCCGGAGGGTGATGTCTCCATAGAGCAATTCCGCGAGCAGAAGCCCTTTTAGGGGAATTGCCGGTATGCCCGCGTTGTGAAGCGCTCGGAGAAGGTGAGCCAGCTCCTGCGCGCAAAGGCTGTTGCGGAGCGCATTCATGCGGAAGCGGGATTCCAGTTCCCGACGGGCTGACTCCGGCACGCCGGGGAAGCCAACATTCTTGAGGTTCCAATAGACCAAGGGATAGACTTCGTGCGCCTTGGCCCGTTCCAGGATCAGGTCCCACTGCAACGGTCCAGCGAGAAGCCCCAGGGCTTCTTCGAGCGCCGACTGGGAAAGCTGTCCCTGGGCCAGCAGCAGGCAGAGCCGGTCTTCGGGTATAAGGGGAGCAAGGGGAACAAGCCGGGAGTGCATCGCGTTCTCTCTGGGTTCTCTCTAAAGATGGCTGAGACTGCCGCTGACGCGCGTCCACTCGACTCCCTTGACGAAGGCCAGGAGGCTCAACGGAACGCTCGCCAGGCTGAATAGCGCCAGGATCTCGATCTGCGGAAGAATCTCTGCCGGGGAGGCGCCCCGAAGCACGGCGGCCCGCATTCCATCGAGCGCGTGGGTGATGGGCAGCAGTTGCGCCGCTTGTTGCAGGAAGGGCGGAAGCACTTCCAGAGGATAGAACACCCCGCCCAGCAGCCACGACAGCCCGCCGAACAGCCACAGCAGCGGGTCCCCCTTCTTGAAGACGAGGGTGAAGGTGGCCGAGAGAATCCCAATGCTTCCGAACGCCACCACGGAGAGGGTAAAGATCACCAGCATGGAAACCAGATGGACATTCGCCAGGGAAAGTCCGAACAGCACTCCGCCGAGCAGATACAGCGCCGCGTCCATCCCGGCGCGGACCATGGGGTAGAGCGAGGAGTAGAGAAGAAAACTCAGCGGAGAGATCGGCGTGGAGAAGACGGCCTTCAGCGTGCCCGCCTGCTGGTTCCCCCGGATGCCTTGCGCAAAACAATAGAGCGAGGTGGTCATGTAGCCGTTGACGGCCATTCCGATCAGCAGGAAGGGGAACGGCGCGTAGTTCCGCAGAATCCCGTCCCCGACCAGCTTGGATAGAAAGTAGAAGGACGCCAGGGTCAGAAAAATGTTCAGCACCTGGAGGAAAAAGGAAAACTTGTAGCTCAGGTCCGAGAGCAAGTCGCGCTTAAAAAACGCCCAGGCCTGCCACATCGTTTGCATCGAGGACTCCTAGGGAGCTTTCTCTAAAATGCCGTTGACCGGAGCTCCGACAGGGCATGGCTTCAGCCATGCCGTAAGTCGGCGCTCTGCTATGCGGCTTTAGCCGCTGAGGTTTGTCTTGCAAGGCTCACCGGCACAGGACGGAAGACTTACCTCAGGCGCTGAAGCGCCACGCCACCGAGATCTATCGGCACGACTAAAGTCGTGCCCTGACGGTTGCACGTACCTGTTTACACCATTTATAAATGGCATCTAGGACTCCGTGCGGAGGGCTTTCTCGTAGGCCGCCGCCAAGTTTGGCCCGCCCAGTCGCTTCTGAATTTCCTGCGGGGTTCCGAGGGCGACCAGACGTCCCTGATTCATAATGGCGATGCGGTGGCACACCGCTTCGGCCTCCGCCAGGCTGTGCGTGACCATCACAATCGTTTTTCCCAGCCGCCCGGCCAGATCGCGGCGCAGAAACTGCCCCAGCTCCACCTGGAGCAGCGGGTCCAGGCTCTTGGTCGGCTCGTCCAGGAGCACGACCGGGGGATCGGTGAGCAAGGCCCGGACCAGGGCCAGCCGTTGCTTCATCCCCTGGGAGAGGCGCTGAAAGGGGACCGCCCGCGCGCCGTCCATCCCGACCAAGTTCAGCGTCCCGGTGATTTTCTGCCTGGCTTCGCGGGCCGGCAAGCCGTGGAGCAGCGCGAAAAACTGGAGGTTGTCCCATCCGGTGAGCCGGGGGTAGAAACTTTCCGCCGTCGCCGGGCAGTAGCCCACGACCTTGCGAACCTGCATGGCCTGCCGCACGACGTCGTAGCCGCACACCCGCACTTCGCCGCGAGTGGGAAGAAGCAGGGTCGCCAGAATTTCGACCAGCGTTGTTTTCCCCGCCCCGTTGGGACCGAGCAACCCGAACACTTCTCCGGGAGCAATCTCCAGACTGATGTCCCGCACGACCTCTGTCCCGCGCGCGCGAAAGGGAGCCAGAAGCAGACTCGGGAGCGAGTTCCCGGCCGGGAACGCTTTGGTCAGGTGCTCGATGGTAATGGCAAACCGGCTCATGGGGTATAGATCACACGGGTCCCCGGCTCTTTCCAAAAAAGCCGCTCAGAAGAATCTTACCGCGTTTCCAGGTTGTCCACCATTGCGGATGCCGGGCACGGAATGAGAACGTGCCCACGGCTCTGGTACCGTCCTAAGTTGGCTGTCTGTTCTGGGGGGGGCGTCCTGAACGCAAATGGGAGATTTCCTAATCGATCACTCCCTTATTGCCCTAATGTGGAGATGATCCAGTAAAACCGGAGATCACCCACCAGATCAGACGGACAATGCCCCAGCCAGCACAGCCGACAATCACGGATGCAATTGGTAGTAACAGTAGGTCAGTTGAGGTCGGTGGACCACTCTCTGTAAGAACAAGCGCAATTGGGAGTCCTATGCCAGCCGCAATTCCCACAGCAAGGCTCAGTCTTCTTATCCCCTCTTCCCGATTCGCCATCAATGTTCTGCTCCTCTATTTATACTACCGCCCATTGGAGATCTCCTCCCATCTACTTCATTTACTATACATCTGTCATACAACTGGTTATTGACTCGATGCAGCCTTCTTTCTATGCTGTTGATCCGACCACAGAGTTTTTTGGGAGGCCCTGTCAATGGATAAAGTGCCAACTTGGGGCGGAGATGCATCGTTTTCCTATGAGGGGGATGTGTTATCCGGGACGACAATTTATTACGGGAATGCGCTCAGATGGAAGGCAACAATTAAAGCAGAGGATTACCGAAAGCTGTTGCGGCGATTCTCAGGCAAAGAGGTCTCAATTGGAACATCTAAAACCGATCCGCCGCCCGGTAGCGTTGGTGAGTGGGTAAAAGCAAACATCAACAAGAGCGGTTTAATGTCCTACATCGGAGCCATCCTGGTGCGGGAGGGTTACGCAGCTAAACCGGATCGGGGACGCATTCAATTCAGATAATTTCAAACTGATCGACTACCCAAACTCTTAGCCCGTTTCGCATCCGGGGCTGCTATACTGGAACGGCGGGCGCGTAGCTCAGTGGATAGAGCATCTGCCTTCAAGTTAGGAGCGCATCCGGGGAAATGAACCCGGATGCTGGACGCTGCGGTATGCTGGGAACCCGATCCCGCCAAGCGGGAGGGCCATCAGCAGGCAACCCCGCCCGGGAGCGTTCCCGGCCGGGGGGTCCTCAGAGACTATGAGCAGCGCGGCTGCGATGCCGAAGAGATAGTCCAGCCCCCGCAGGAATGCGGGACCGGCCGCTAAGCAGAGGGTCGCAGGTTCGATTCCTGCCGCGCCTGCCAGTTGAAATCAGGGACCAGTGACGAGTGACGAGCAAAAGTTAGAAGACAGAAGTCAGGAGTCAGAATGAAAAAACTCTCGAGCCGCAAATGCAAATACCCGGGCCTTGCCTCCTCTTTTCTTGCTTTATCTCGTCACTCTTCACTCGTCACTTGTCACTGAACACTCGTCACTCTCCTTATGCTGCCGCCAAACACCTTGCAAGGGCAAGTCGCCATCATTACGGGAGGAGGAACGGGCCTGGGCCGGGCCATGGCGCTCGAGTTTGCCCGGCTCGGCGCGAAGCTGGTCCTGGCCAGCCGCAGCGCGGAGCACCTGGAGCCGGCCGCGGCGAAGTTGCGGCAACAGGGCGCGGAGGTCCTGACAGTCCCGACCGACGTGCGCGACCCGGCGCAGGTGGACCGCATGGTCCAGCAGACCAAGGAGCGGTTCGGACAGTTGGACATCCTGGTGAACAACGCCGCCGGGAATTTCGTCTGCAAGGCCGAGGACCTCTCGCCGAACGGCTGGCGCGCGGTGGTGGACATCGTGCTCAACGGAACATTTTTTTGCTCCCGCGCGGTCGGGCGGGAAATGATCGCGCAGGGGCGCGGCGGCAAGATTCTGAGCGTGCTCGCCACCTACGCCTGGACCGGCGGGCCGGGCACGGTCCACTCCGCGGCGGCCAAAGCCGGCGTGCTGGCCATGACCCGCACGCTCGCGGTCGAGTGGGCGCAGCACAAGATTCGCGTCAATGCCATCACGCCCGGCGCCGTGCAAACCGAAGGCGCCTCGGGCGCGCTCTGGGGCAATCCGGAATCCGCCCGCAAGCTCCTGGAGAAAATCCCGGTCGGACGGCTCGGTTCCCCGGAGGAGATCGCCCAGGCCGCTGCTTTTCTGGTCTCTTCGTACGCCGACTATATCAACGGCGAGAACCTCACGCTCGACGGAGGCGCCTGGCTGGGCCGCGGTTTTTTGGCGGTCCAGTAAGGGCGTCGCAGCGTTCCCTCTACTGGCTCCCTTCTGTTACTTTCCTGCTCGCGCTTGCAACCTCCGGGTATTATCGCGGGCAGACTCCTTTTGCATTTTTCCCTGATATAATGAGCGGGGCCGGGAAGTGAAGTAGTATCCTATCAGGATACCGAAGAAGTTGCGCCGACGTGAGGACTAGCCATGATTGAAACCAGCGAGGTCTTGCTGCGGTGCTGCGGCTGCCGCAGTGAGAAGAAGTTTAACCTCACTCGGGCCCAAAAGCGGCAACTGGCCGAAGGTGGCCGGCTCCAATTCCATTGCAGTTACTGTAGCTGCCCCCAGCACTGGGAATCGGTGGGCGTCGTCGAGATCACTACGCAAAAGGTTGGCAAGGCAATGGGGCCGAAGCAAATCCTGGTGGTGGATGACGATGAGTTGACCGTGAAGCTGCTGCGGAAAGTATTGGAGGCCTGGGACGCCCGCGTCGAGGAAGCGCAAAACGGCAAGGAAGCCCTCGCCAAGCTGGCCTCCGGAAACTTCGACTTGATGGTGTGCGATCTGCGAATGCCGGAGATGACGGGTCAGGAGCTATTCCAGCACATCCAGGACAATGGGTATCTCCCCCCGCAACGCATCCTGTTTCTGACCGGAGAAAAGAGCACCGCCGTCAAGCAATTCCTCGACAACAGCGGATGCTACTACCTCTATAAGCCCCTTCAATTCCTGGACTTTTCCGGACAGGTCCAAGCCTTGCTTTCCGGGGAAGCCCTACCCTGAACTCCTCGCTGGATTAATCGCCTCGCACTGAATCCCGCAATGGTTCGCGCTGGGAACTAGATTCCAAATAAAATTGCAACAACTGTTTCTATTTGTGTCTATCTTTTTTAATTTAGGGAATAATTCGCCATATGCCATTTAGAAAATGCAGTATATGTAAAAAGATGTTGACAAATTGTCATTATGCCCTCTAAACTGCACGGTTGGCTCTCCCATTAGGAATCTTCCAGGCTTGGCCAGAAGCTATTATGTTTATAACTATAATGGCATCAATTCATTAGCGTCCAAGTTTTAGTAAGGACAGGGCGGAACATAACGGCGGATTCTGGCGGATTCTAATGATCACACTCATCCAACAAATTATCGAAGATGTCTACTCCAACCACAAGGACCTGAACGAAGGCGAAGTTGCGACCTATATTCCTGAACTCGGAAAGGCCAATGGGAGCCACTTCGGCATCTGCCTGGCGAGCGTGGACGGCCAGGTGTTCTCCGTGGGCGACTGGGAGCAGGAGTTCACCATCCAGTCCATCTGCAAGCCGTTCGCGTTCCAGATGGCGCTGGAGGAGCGGGGCCGGGACGCCACGCTCCAGCATGTGGGCGTGGAGCCGAGCGGGGACCCCTTCAATTCGATCGAGCTCGACCCACGGACCATGCGCCCCTACAACGCCATGATCAACGCCGGGGCCATCGCCATCGCTTCGCTCATCAAGAAAGACCCGGTGGAGGCGGGCGTGCAGGCGTTCGTAGAGAAAATGGGCCAGGCGGCCGGCCGGACGTTGCGGATTGACGAAGCCGTCTTGTTTTCCGAGTCCGTGACCGGCAACCGCAATCGCGCGATCGCGTACCTGATGCTCAACTGCGGCATCATTGACGCCGGGGTGGAGGCCTCTCTGCGCCAGTATTTCTCACAGTGCTCCCTCCTGGTCAACTGCCGTGATCTCGCCATGATGGCGGCCACGCTGGCCAATATGGGTGTCAACCCGGTAACAAAAGAACGGGTGTTCGATTTTGAGTACATCCGGGACGTTCTGACGGTGATGTTCACCTGCGGCCTCTACGACTACGCCGGAGAATGGGCCTACCGGGTCGGTCTGCCGGCCAAGAGCGGCGTGGGCGGCGGCATCATTGGGGTGGTGAACCGCCAGGTGGGGATTGCGGTTTACTCACCCCGACTGGACGACAAAGGCAATAGCGTCCGCGGAATTGCGGCGTGCAAAGAAATCGCGGCTCACTTGGGCCTGCATGCGTTCGAGTTCACCAACGTCGGCTCCAGCTTTATGCAGTGGCTCAACGAAAGCTAGCGTCCTCGCCTATTTCACTTTCCTATTCGTGACGCCGCGTGGGCGGCTGACCTGACCGGCTCTTGTTGTACCACCGGATTGCCTGCAGGAAGCCTACCGTACCCGAGACGTGCTGCGGATTTCGCCGCGCACCAGATCGCGCAGAGTTTCCCGCCGCCGCGCCAGCCGCCAGCGCCGGCCCGCTACCAGGACCTCCGGCGGGCGCGGCCGGGCATTGTAGTTGGAACTCAGCACAAAGCCGTACGCTCCGGCCGTAAGGATCGCCAGCAGATCGTCTGCCTCCACGGCGGGCAAGCGCCGGCCGCGGGCGAAAAAGTCGCCGCTCTCGCAAACCGGCCCCACCAGATCGGCGACCACTTGCTCGCGCCGGTTGCGGATCACGGGGCGAACTTCGTGATAGGCCCCGTAGAGCGACGGACGGAGCAAATCGTTCATGGCCGCGTCCACGACGATGAATCGTTTCCGGCCGGTGATCTTGGCGCGCACGACGCGGGTCAGCAGGATCCCGGCCTCGGCCACCAGGGCGCGACCCGGCTCGACGAGGAGCTTCAATCCGCTGCCTCGCACGCAAGCCAGGATTCGGCGGCCATAGTCTCGGATCGAGGGCGGCGAATCCCCCGGCTGGTACGCCACCGCCAAGCCTCCGCCCGCATCGAGATACTCGACCACCATCCCTTCTCTGCGGAGGCGCTCGGCCATCTCGACCAGTTTGACCACCGCTTCGGCAAAGGGAGCGAGATCGGCAATCTGGGAGCCGATGTGGCAGCTCAGCCCGATCAGGCGGAGCCCGGGCCAGCCTTGCGCCCGCCGATAGAGGTCCTCCGCCGCGGCCATTTCGATCCCGAACTTATGCTCGGTCAAGCCGGTGGCAATGTAGGGGTGCGTCGCGGCATCTACATGAGGGTTGACGCGCAGCGCCACCGGGGCTTTCTGGCGCAGCCGCGCCGCCCGCTCGCTCAGCAATTGCAGTTCGCTCTCCGATTCGCAATTGAACAGCAGAATCCCGGCGCGCAAGGCCTCGTCCATTTCCCCGGCGGTCTTGCCGACGCCGGAAAAGACCGTGCGGCTGGCTTTGCCGCCCGCCTGCAACACGCGGAACAACTCGCCGCCCGATACGATGTCAAACCCGGACTTCTGCCGCGCCAGCAAACGCAGGATTCCCAGATTGGCGTTGGCCTTGACGGCATAACAGATCAGATGCGGATAAGCGCCGAAAGCCCGGTCGAACGCGCGAAATCGGGAAAGAATCTGGCGGCTGCTATAAACGTACGCGGGAGTCCCGACCGCTTCGGCAATCGCGCGCACCGGCACGGAGTCGCAGATAAGCTCTTCGTTTCGGTAGCTGAAACCGCTCCGCTCGGTGCTCATGACCTCTCCCCGCGCATCTTGGCTACATTCGCCTCTGGGCCAATGTAGCCGATTGGCCCGTCCTCAGCAAGGGCCGCTGCCGGAGCGAATCGCCGATTGCGGATAGTGTCCTATTTTAGCTTGAAAGATCAAAGTTGCACTGTTTCCCGCTTCTGGTAAACTCCAAATCATGAACAGGCGTATCCCAAATCGACCCGCCGCGAGGACAAATCTCGGTCACTATGGCCACGGCACGGAAGCCCATTGGTATGAACCCCGAAATCTATCCGAAGCCGAAAGGTCGGTATTTCGGGAGATGGCCAAGAAATCTTCAGAAGCCAAGAGGAGAGCGTTGAGCGGAATCTGTATATCACCGGTGCACGCGATCAATTTCCCCCGCTTGAAACCCGAACTTCTCATGCCGCAACTGAAGAGGAATGGTTTGCGCTGTCTGTCTCTTTTCAGCGGCGGCGGCGGCTTGGATATGGGTTTTGACAGGGCAGGGTTCGATCACGTTGCCTCCTATGAAATACTTACAGCCGCCGGTCAGACGCTCTCGGCAAACCGCCCCCACTGGAAGGTTTTTTCCGGTGACATTGGCAACGTGTCGAACGTGGATTGGCGATCTTACTCGGAATCTGTTGACGTGATTCACGGAGGCCCCCCGTGCCAACCCTTCAGTTCCGCCGGGAGACAGTTAGGTCACAAGGACGAAAGGAATCTCTTTCCTGAGTTTATTCGGGCTGTCTTGGAGATAAAGCCAACAGTTTTCCTGGCGGAAAACGTTCGCGCTTTGGCGAACAACAAGTTCAAAGGTTTCGTGCAGGAATTTATCTTGAAGCCTTTGTCGCAGGAATACCGAATACTTACATTCAACTTGGGTGCCTCATCGTTCGGGGTTCCTCAAGTTAGAACGCGCGTGTTCTTTTTGGGCCTTCGTAAAGACAAACCGTTGAATTACAATCCCCCGGAACCCACCCATTATTACGATCACTCAGGAACTGGCCACAGGGACAAGCCGTCGCTTCTGAGGCTTATGGAAGCTTCCTCACTGGAAAGATGCATGGGTGCGAGAGAGGCGCTAGGGTTGCCCGACATAGGCTTCGACGCGCTGGCCCCAACCATAAGAAGCGGACTGACCGGTCCACGGCATACAACTTCCATTCTCAGCAGCGTCTCGGCGTTGAAGAGGTGGCACCAGCTTCAGATTTGGCCCAACGGAGTGGCCAAGGGCAGGCAGGAAGCCAGCAAATTCGTTCCGGACAATGAACACTTCAGGTTGTCCGTTCCAGATTGTGCATTGTTGCAAGGTTTTCCCGCATCGTGGTGCTTCTCCGGCGCGGTCTATTTGGCCATTGGGCAGATCGGTAATTCTGTGGCGCCCCCGGTCGCCTATCATCTGGCCTTGTCCATTTTGAAGGCGTTTTGTTCGAGCGCTTAAGCGGTCTTCTGGAGTTTTGCCACCGCCTATCTAAGGGCTTCAGCAACCAATTCGCGCAGCCGGTTGGCGTGGTTCTGAGTTATCCTCTCCCATCCCGCAAAATAAGATCCGGGGATGTGCGGGTTGTTGAGAGTGGCTCCCCGCTCGATGACATAGCGGCAACGATCTTTCAAAATATGCAGCATGCGTTCCGCCGAATAGCCCTGCTCCAAATCCATTTTTTCGCGGTACTGAGCTTGTTTGTATTGCCTCTTATGAAGTAGTTTGGCGTCCTCAAGCAAGTAAACCTGCTTCTCGCCCGAAATCTTGTACAACATCTCCAAGGTGATCAATTCGGGCACGCAATCGGCCAACAAACAGTCGACCCGGATGTATTCCTCCTTTTCCCGTATCCAAGGTGCCATTCGCTGAGGCGAGCCGTAAAGACAATAGTTGAGTGTTACACCGTCCTGTCTATAGCATCCAATCAGCCAATGCTTGCCTTTCCACTTCGCAATATGGACTGCGCCGAAGTCCCTTACTGTTGTGACTGAGCCATCGGCGCTGGTGGTCGATTTCAACTCAAATGGAACTCGAACTTCGCCGATGACTAGACGTGCATCCGTATCGGCGCGTCCCGCCCCTGGGATGCGTTCGAGATTGAACAATTCTATGAGTTGCCGCTCGCGGGCATCGTCCTGAACCGCCATTAGTCTTGTCCTGTTGGTTCTGTATGAGGGTCTCTAAGAACCGACTTAGGGTATAACCGATCTTCCCTCCGGGTCAATCCCGGTGTCCGCTCCAAAAGGGCATTTTTGGGTTTGGTTTCTGCTAACATTCTTTCAGACCGACGCCGCAACTCGGAACCGGAGGCAATCGTTTGGTAGATAAGTTTGACATTCAGGAGCGCAGCCGGATAATGGCCCTCATCAGGAGCCGCGACACCAGTCCCGAGAAACTGGTGAGGCGTCTTATTCACAAGATGGGCTACCGGTTCAGGCTCTATCGTAAAGATCTTCCCGGAACTCCGGACATCGTGCTGCCTCGGCTCAAGAAAGTGATTTGTGTTCACGGTTGCTTCTGGCATGGTCATGCGCGATGCCCTAGAGCACCACGTCCTACAACCAATGTCTCATTTTGGGAACGGAAAATCACGCTGAACATCGCCAGGGACCAAAAGGTGAAGAGGAGCCTGAAAGTGTTGGGATGGAAAGTCTTGACGATATGGCAGTGTCAGACTCGCAACGTTTCCGTTCTGCGGGGTCGTCTCAAGCGTTTTTTGGATGGAGCTTGACGAATCCTTTCTGCTGGAAAAGCAAAAAGGGGCTGGCCGTAGAAACAGCGCGACGGCAAAGCAGGAGATAATTTCTCAAGCCGAAATAGGACAGTACCCGATTGCGCGGGTTATTGCGCCGGTTATTGCACCAGAATGGGCTGGCGAATTATACTAGCAGTACGAGGCATGGCGTGGTAACTGGAAACCTCAGCACGGGAGCAGTGGGCTTTGCGGCGCGGGTGGCCCTCGGGCTGCTAGTGACGCTTGGTGGATCCACTCTAGCCACGCTTGCGCGACAGCCCGCCGAGGCCGGGCTTCCGGCAGCGCCGCAGGGAAGCAACCCGCAGCTCGGCGCGATTGAAGGGCAAGTGCTCTTCCAGGGAGCTACGATCCCGAAGCCTACGGAAATCGAAAATGGCACTGACCCCGAGGCGTGCGGGACGCGGCAAACCTTTGGCGATCTCGTGATCTCGCCGCAGAATCGCGGCATTCAAAACGTGATCGTGTCCCTGGCCGACGGAACGCTTCCGTCCGTGCCCCGGCCCGCCGGCGAGAAACTGGTTGTTGACAACCGGAAATGCCAGTTTACGCCTCATGTCGCCGTTCTCACGACGGGGAGCACGGTTGAAGCCACCAACAGCGACCCAATCTCCCACACCACGCATCTCTACTACGGGGCTTTGTCGAGAAATCTGGCGCTGGCCACGGGCGATAAGGCCAGCCAGTTCCTCGCCCGGCCGGGGATGATTATCGTCAAGTGTGACATTCATGGCTGGATGAAGGCGTACGTTCGCGTGGACAGCCATCCGTTTCACGCGGTTTCCGACGCGGCGGGGCGGTTTCGAATCCCCGGCATTCCGGCCGGCTCCTACACGCTGGAAGTCTGGCACGAATCGCTGGGGAACCAACAACTGCCCGTGACCGTGCGGGGTGGTCGAGCAGAACAGATTGAAATTCAATATCGAAAATAAACCGAAAAGGAGTGCAGGCAAAATGCGAATTCGATTTCTACAGCTTGGCTTAGGAACCTTTTTCTTCGGGATCGTTCTGGCGGCCAGCGCCCTGGCGCAGTCCGCCGGAGGCCAGCCCGAGACCGACCTCGGAATTTACTCTCCCAAGAAGCACCCTCTCTATGACGGGCACTTTGTCATCAGCGCCACGCGAATTTACCAGGTGGGACAACTCAATGACGCGCCCGGCTTTGATCACATTGACAACGAGGCCAAGAACGTTCATCCCATCCAGGGCACGGTCGAGATCGACGTGGATGAGATCAAGAACACCGGGACCTTCGTGGCGCGGTTGAAAGTTGCGGAAGGCGATCTGGTCTTGCAGTTCGACCGGTTCCGCCCCTTCAGTCCGTGCCAGGACGGCGGCGTGGCCTCCTTCATCTTCGAGCACGGCGATTCCGGCTGCGGCGATTCGCTCTGGCCCAAGTCGCTTCTCTACCTGGCCGGCTGGGGCGACGGGCACGCCACCCTGAACGGACAACCTCTCTACAACAATTACGAAATGCACTTCATGCTGATGCAGGGAGTGCGCGACCGGAAGACGCTCAAAGCCACGTATCCCATGCCCGACAAGCATTCCCATGCGGGAGAGGTCAACCCGGCGATGCAGCATCTTGATTTCTTCATCCGCAGTCCCGAGGCGGAACCCCGCAACAATCCGCCGCGCAAAGTCTTCCAGCACTTTTTCGGTATGGAAGTGACTTGGAAATAAGCGGGGGAGCAGGAAACCAAGGGCGGACGGTCTTGGCAAACGCCGGATCGGAACCGGTCCTGGCGCGGACCTTCCTGGCGTTTTGCGAACCCGATGGGTGTACGATATTCGGGTGAGTCCGACGGTATTCCAGGATGGCGGCTATCGGTTCTCCTTTTTCTCGCGGGAAGAGTCACGGATGCATGTCCACGTGCACCACGGAAACGGGGAAGCGAAATTCTGGCTGGAGCCGGAAATCGAGTTGGCCGAGAATTACGTCTTGAATTCTCGGCGCATCTCAGTTGCTCGCGACTTGATTCGGAGGCATGAAGATGAAATCCGCGCGGCAGGGAAAGCCCACTTCGGAGGTGGAAGTTACTAATGTCTCGGGTCATGGGTTCTGGCTCTTGCTCGGGGACCGAGAATTGTTCCTGCCCTTTGAACAATTTCCCTGGTTCAGGGACGCGCAGGTAAGTCAAATTCTCAATGTGGAACTTCCTGGGCCAGAGCATCTACACTGGCCCGACCTGGATGTGGACCTATCGGTCGAATCCATTGAGCACCCGGAACGCTTTCCTCTTGTGAGCCGGGTAATGCCCGGCAAACGCTCGCAGCCGTCTCCCGCAGTGCGCCGCCGTCGTGTCGCTCGCCCCAGGGCGCGCGCCTGAGGCGTGGAGCCAAGCTCGGATTCCAGACGCCATCCATTGCAGGGGGGCTTTGAAAAAAAAAGTCTACGCTGGAATCGCTCTGGCCCTGATCGCGGTAGTGTTTGTATTTGCGATCGGGTCTTTTCTCCGGGAGAACTGGGCGGCGAACCAGCCGCCCGGCCCCATCGAGGGGTTGGTGGCGCGCTGGCTGCGGAGCCTCGCCCGCCAGTCCCAGCCGGACGTAAAGAACCCGGTTCCGCCGACCCCGGAGAATCTCGAAGAGGGCCGCACGCATTACGAAAAGCAATGTGTGTTCTGCCACGGGACCGACGGGAAGGGACAAACTCCCGACGGCATCCAGTTTTATCCCCCGGTCCCTTCGCTCGTGGAGCCGAACGCGGAACTGACGGACGGGCAGATCCACTTTATTGTGATCCACGGGATTCGCTATACGGCGATGCCGTCGTTTGAAAAGGTCTTGACGCCCGAGGAGATTTGGAAGGTCGTGCTGTGGGTTCGCCGGTTGGCGCAGGCGCCCCCGCCGGAACCCTCCGGCGCTTCGGAAGCCGGCCCGCGCAGCCCGTGACGTGCCTGCCGTTGGTCGCTGAGTTCTTTGGTCGCATCGGCACGGCGGCGTCAATGCAAGAGCGCAGATGGTTGACACAGCGATTCCGGAGAGAGTAGATTTTCCTTGTCGTTTGAATCCAGAACTGGCATTCGGCCAGACCCGACCCGAAGGAGCACTGTCATGACGAACCCATTTCGCCGATGCAGTCTGTATCTCTTGCCGCTGTTGTGGCTGGCGCCATCGCTCCCTGCCCAGCAGACGGCGCAGAACGTCCCCCCGGAGTTGATTTCTTATCCGGACACGATCCTCTACAACGGCAAGATCGCCACCATGAACGACTCTTCCCTGACCAGCGCGTTGGGGCGAACCGTCGAAGCGATTGCGATCCGGGGCGACCGCGTTCAGTTCATCGGAACGAGCGATGAGGTCCTCCGCTACGCCGGCCCCTCGACCCGCAGGATTAACCTCAAGGGCCGGACCGTGCTGCCGGGTCTGATCAACTCGCACTCTCACATGCACGACCACAGCTTGCAGCTCTGGGTTCGCAACCACCCCCAGGAAGTCGAGAAAGTAGCCAAGCGGTTTTCGGTCGCCGGAAGAAACTTCGACGAACTCAGCAAGGGCATCGAGGTGGTTCTCAAAGAGAACATGACGCGCCCCCTGCCGAAGCAGTGGGCCTGGATTGACCTGCCGGCCGGCGGCAGCTCGGGCACCGGCATCGGGGTCCAATACCTGATCAAAGACGGCATGACCCGCAAGAAGCTCGATGAGCTGGCCCCGCAAACGCCCGTCTTCCTGCTCTCCCACCCCAAGATGCTGCTGAACACGGCGGCGCGGAACGCCTTCTTGGGCATCTACGAAGTTCCGCCGACGGATGAAAACGAGCGGTGGGCCTTGACCCAGGACACCACCATCAACCGCTCGCTGGTGGTGGACCAATACTTCCGGACGCACCTCGACGAGCTGGCCGATACCATCGAGGACGGGCTGAAGCACCAGGCGGCGCTGGGTTTCACGACCTTCAGCTCCCACGTCGTCGGCCTGCGGATTCATGACGCCTACCTGAAGCTGGTGCGCGGCGGGAGGATGCCGATCCGCTTCGGCTACGCCGACCGCATGTGCCAGCAGGTGGAACCTGACATGGTGGGCTGCTTCATCCGCAAAGGCGACATCGCCGGCCTCGGCGACAAGTATTTCTGGAGCGTCGGCGTGACGCTCGGCGGCATTGACGCCGGGCCTCCGCAAATCTGCACCACCATGGAAGCTCCCAAGGAATACAAGGAGCAGGAGCGGTGCGTGCTCGAGCCGGGCAATGAATACGCCAAGGCGGTGCGGGCGGCGTTGCTGTCGCACCTCCGCTTCGTCGTCAACCACGATTACGGCGACAAGACCATGGACTACGTGATGGACATCATGGAGCAGGTCATGAAGGAAGACCCCGCCATGACGCTCGATTACATCAAATCGCTGCGCCTGACCTCCGACCACTGCGGCTTCTATCCGCGCGCGGCGCAGATACCGCGGATGGTGAAGCTGGGGATGATTATCAGTTGCGGCGCGCGGATGGTGGACCGCAGCGCCCCCTGGCTGAAGATCTATGGCTTGCGCAACGCCGAGCGGATTGTTCCGGTCAAGAGCATGTTGCGCGGCGGCCTCATGACGACCGCGGAAGGCGAATTCCAAGTCGAGACCGGAGAAGGCCCCACGGTCTTTGCGCAGTACATGCCGATGCTCAACCGCAAGACCTACAGCGGGGAAATGATCGCCCAGGACGAAGCGATTGACCGGAACACGCTGCTCAAGATGGCCACCGTGTGGCCGTCCTACTATGTCCTGAAAGAGAAGGAACTCGGGACGCTCGAGCCGGGCAAGTACGCCGATCTGGTTGTCTTGAACAAGGATTACTTCACGGTTCCCGAATCGGAACTCGGCAGCGTGTTCCCATTGCTGACCATGCTGGGAGGCAAGCCGGTGGTCGTGCGCTCGGAATACGCCGCCGAGTCGGGCCTCAGGGCGACCGGCCCGCAGATGAAATTCCAGTTCCAGATGCCTCCGCGGGATCGGAGCGAAGGCGGCAGTGTGCGGATGGGGGACTAGCCCTCGGCGGTCTGCGCGGTCCTCCGGGAACCTATCCTGCCACCGGAGGACCGCGATCAAATTCAAAGACGAGAATAGAGAGAGCTATGAAGCGACACAGGTATGGTTTGCTCGCATTCGTGGGATTCGTGCTGTCTGGCTTGGCGCTGCCGGCCCTGGCGCAGCAGCAACCGATTCGCATTCGCGTCAGTCTGGGAGACGTGTCGCTGAACAAGCTGATTTTTGTGATTGCCCAAGAAGAAGGCATCTATCAGAAAAACGGCTTGCAGATCGAGCAGTACATCACGCCCCGGGCCGCCGCCGTCGTGCGGAACAGCGGCGTGCATGTGCCGCCGGAGTACATACGGGACTTTGACGAGTCTCCTCCGATTGCCATCGGCGGGGGTTCCCCGACCATCGTCGGGATGACCACGAATGCCCGCGCCGTGGATCGCGTGATCGTGGCCAGCACGGATAACATCGTGCGCTGGCATGTCATCGCGCGGCCGGGGATCAGAAGACTGGAAGACCTGAAGGGCAAACGGATCGGTTACTCCGGCTATGGAGCGATGACGCATTTCATGGCCCTGGTGTTTGCGCAGAGAATGGGATGGGACCCCGACCGGGACCTCTCGCTGATGTCCGGCGCCTTGGCCGTGGATACCCTGAAAGACGGGAGAGTGGATGCCTTCATCGGCGACGAGGTCGCGCGCACCATGGCCGCCTCGGCCGGCTTCACGCCGCTGCAAGACATGAAGGAATGGAATATCCCCATCGCCGGCTCGGGAGTGAATGTGGACCGCCACTGGCTGAAGAACAATCGAGAGGCCGTGCGGCGCTTTGTGAAGGCCACGGTCGAAGCGGTGGCGGTGATGAAACAGAACAGAGATGCCGGGGCCGGGGGGATCGGCAAGTGGTACAACATCCAGAACCGGGAACAGCAGCAGATGATCCTGTCCTATGCGGGCGGTCTGCCTCGGAAGCCCTACCCGGCAATCGAAGGCATCAAGAAGGTGATGGAACTGTACAACTACCACGAAATGCGCAAGCACAATCCCGAGGACTTCATTGACACCAGCTTTGTGCAGGAGCTCGATCAGAACGGGTACATTGACAGTCTGTATAAGTAAGGGAGTTGGTTCGCAGCGACGCGAAGTGCAGGCCCCCGCTTCGGGGTGAGGCAGGGACCGGAGGGGTAGCCACGGCACGTGTTTCGTGCCGTGGGTTGTTCATCCCGATTTACTTCTTCGCTGCGAAATCGCAGACCGTGCAACTCCAGTACATGCCGCCGGCGATGCCCATTTCCCGGCTCTTGACGCGCTTGACGACCCGGGTCGCCTTCCCGCACTCCGGGCACGGGGCTTCCAGAGCGACATTTACCGACTTTGCGCGATCGGCTGTTTTTGCCTGTCCTGCCATGTTGTTTCACTCCTTTCGATTTTCTTCCGCTCCGGTTCCCTGCCGCTTTTCACACGACACACCGGAACCGGCCGGCGTCACGCCAATTCAAATTTTGCGGGTCTTTTAGAGGCCCGGTACGGCCTCGCTTCGCGGTAGGAACTCGTGCAGGTCAACTATCCCGACGGGGAAATTTTCCACCGACGACTTCCGCCACTGCAACCCTGGGGTGAATCTTGCCGCCCCATGCGCCCCGCAGGCGCACCTTCATATGATAGCACAAACTCCCTTGCCGCAGATACGAGCTATTGAAGCCGCCCAGGGTTACTCCGATTGGACCACATCATGCTCGTCAGCAGAAGCGGCGGGGGAAACCCGCTGCTATCGTCTTCGGGCAGAGACCTGCAAACGGATCAAGGCCCGTTCCAGCGCCACCGTGGCCCGCTTGATGTCGGTGTCGGCTGCCGGACTCCCCAGACGTTTTTCGGCCCGGTCTTTGGCGGCTCGCGCCCGGTCCACGTTAATTTCCTCGGCCTTCTCGGCGGTCGTGGCGAGGATCGTGACCTGATCCGGCAAGACTTCCAGGAAGCCTCCGCTCACCGCCAGGTACTGCGCCTCTCCGCCGCGGCGGTAGGTGATCTCTCCGACCTTCAATTCCGAGATCAAGGGCGCGTGGCCGGGCAGGATGCCGAGATAGCCCGCTTTCCCGGGGACCTGGGCCTCGCCCACGTCCTCGGTCACCACTTCCCGGTAGGGCGTCACAATGCGGAGACGGAATGTTTGGTCCATAGATGAGGAACCGGTAGCCACGGCAAATTCGCAGTCCAAATTTGCCGTGGGTTCGTGAATAAGAAAAAGCCCACGGCAAGGAAAGCGCTTGCCGTGGCTACCATTACGCGGCGGCCAGCAGTTTCTTCTCTTTCTCCACGACCTCTTCGATACCGCCGACCAGGTAGAACGCCTGCTCGGAGACCGCATCGTGTTTGCCTTCCGCGATCTCGGCAAACCCGCGGATGGTGTCCTCGAGCTTGACGTATTTGCCTTTCAGGCCGGTAAACTGCTCGGCCACGAAGAAGGGCTGGGAGAGGAACCGCTGCATCTTGCGGGCCCGCGCTACGGTCAGCTTGTCGTCTTCCGAGAGTTCGTCAATGCCCAGAATCGCAATGATGTCCTGGAGGTCCTTGTAGCGTTGCAGGATGCCCTTCACGACCTTGGCGACGCGGTAGTGTTCTTCGCCGACGATGTGCGGGTCCAGGATACGCGAGGTCGAGGCCAGCGGGTCCACCGCCGGGTAAATCCCCAGCTCGGCGATGGCGCGCGACAACACGGTGGTGGCGTCGAGGTGCGAAAAGGTCGTGGCCGGAGCCGGGTCGGTCAAATCGTCCGCCGGCACGTAAATGGCCTGCACCGACGTGATGGAGCCTTTCTTGGTGGAGGTAATCCGCTCCTGAAGCTCGCCCAGCTCCGTCGCCAGGTTGGGCTGGTATCCCACGGCGGAGGGCATCCGCCCGAGCAGCGCCGAGACTTCCGAGCCGGCCTGCGTGAAGCGGAAAATATTGTCAATGAAGAGCAGCACGTCCGTGCCTTCCTCATCCCGGAAGTATTCCGCCACGGTCAAGCCCGTCAGCCCCACTCGCAGGCGCGCGCCGGGCGGCTCGGTCATCTGGCCGTACACCAGGGCCGCCTTGGATTTCTTCCAGTCGGTC
>MEKR01000133.1:6509-21765 GCA_001767035.1 Acidobacteria bacterium RIFCSPLOWO2_02_FULL_61_28 | reverse complement strand
CAAGCGACCGGTGGTTCTTCGCCAGCGCGACCGCAAGGGAGCAGTGGTTTCCCTGTTCCCTCCTCCCAATTCCATGTCCTGCAAAAGTGAGATTCCAGGGTTCGGTTCGAGACAGCGAGGTGTATACTGCTAATCAAGGAAGGTCAGAAAGGAAATGTCGGTGGACTTGTTTCTCATCGTTGACCATACATCTATATTCAGTTGCATTCTATCTAACGGCCCCAAGGGCAGGAGGAAATATGAAATCAGAGGATAAGCGCACCAACTCGCGGCAATCTGCGCGGAGGCGATTTCTGAAGCGGAGCGCCGCTCTGGCCGGTTTGGCTGCCGTGGGAGGGATACGGCCCGCGCGCGGCCAGGACTTTCTCAGCAAACTTCCCCCGCTCCCCGATCCGAAGGAGCGCACCGACTACGTGCCCGAAGATTTAGTGCCCAAAGAGCACGTCTTGCGCGACCCCTGGACCGGAGAAATGATGCGGGACGAAGCGGGAGACCTGGTGGTGGATTGGACCGGAACGCCGCAGTGGGAAGCCTACCGCAAGAACGTCCGGGCCGCTGGCGGCCCCCGGTATGGCCCGGAAAAAGACACCCGCCTCTACGGCGTGCGCTCCCGTTACGTGACCGCGCATCGCCTCGGCAGCGACGGCGGGTCGGGTCTCGGCTTCTCGGGCATCCCCACTGCGCCCAACACGACCAAAGTCCATTTCCCCACGCAAGGGACTCCGTTGCACTCTCAAATGGGGATCATCACGCCCAGCGGGCTCCATTTCCTGGACGAGCACGGCGAGGTCCCGGAAATTGACCCCCGGGAGCATCGTCTCACCATCTTCGGCATGGTGGACCGTCCGCTGACCTTGACGATGGACGAACTGATGGACTTACCTTCCGTCTCCCGGATTCATACCGTCGAGTGCAACTCCAACGGCACCACGACCTACCGGAACCGGCTGGAGCCTTGGGCGACCGCGGGCCATGTTTTTATGGAGCTGAGTTGCAGTGAATGGACCGGGGTGCTGCTGTCCACGCTCTTCGAGATGGTGGGCGTGAAAAAAGGAGCGAAATGGTTTCAGGCGTCGGCGGTGGACGAGTACAACCAATCCTGGAGCATTCCGATGTGGAAGGCCATGGACGACGCGATGGTGGCCTACGGCCAGAACGGCGAGCCGGTGCGCCCCGAGCAGGGCTTCCCTCTCCGGCTGTTGCTCCCCGGCTTTCAAGGAACCATGAACATCAAGCGGCTGCGGAGAATCAAGATCACCGACGAGGTGACGCTCTTCCACAGGATGTACACCGAACAGTTCCCGGACAACAAAATCACCTGGTTCCGAATGGAAATGCCGCCCAAATCGTGCATCCTGCGCCCTTCCGGCGGACAACAACTGACCCGGCGCGGATTCTACGAGATCCGCGGGGTCGCTTGGTCCGGCGGGGGCAAAATCCGCAGGGTCGAAGTCTCCGTGGACGGCGGGAAGACCTGGAAGGATGCAGAGATTCAGGGGCCGGTGCATTCCAAGGCGCATACCCGCTTTGTCTTCCCCTGGAGATGGAACGGGGAAGAGGTGATCATCGCGTCCCGCTGCACCGATGAACGGGGCAGCACGCAGCCGACCTCAGCCGAGTTTGCCAAACACCAAGGTGTAGACCTGGACACTCTGATGACGCGGGGTTCCAACCGCATCAATATCACGCAACCCTGGAAGATAGACCGGGAAGGGAGGGTTACCAATGCCGTATTTTCCATTTAAGCAGTTCGTGACCGTGATGGTCCTGGCAGCCAGTGTCGGCTGCGGCGCGGCGCTGGCGCAGACGTCCCCTTATAGCGGCGTGGGCGCGACCCCTGCCCCAGAAGACCTCGGGGCCTTGGCCTGGACTGCCGGTCCTTCGGGAAAAGAGCTCCCGCCGGGAAAGGGAACCGCCAAGCAAGGGGCGCTGATCTACATGGTGAAGTGTGCGATGTGCCACGGGCGAGACGCGGAGGGGGTTCGCTGGGCCCCCGGGGCCTTTTCCGTTATCTCCGGTCCTCGTTTGGGGGGAGGCAACGGCGTGCCGCTCTTTCGCCGCCCCGCCGGCCGGATCACGACGATGGCCTACACTGCTCCCTTTACGGCGGCGATCTTCAATACCATCGCCGTCGAGATGCCGCTCTTTCGAGCCGGAACGCTTACCTCCGATGAGGTTTACAATCTGACCGCGTATATGCTCTTCAAGAACGGCCTCGTCAAGGAAGACGAGGTCATGGACCGCGATACGCTTCCGAAGGTCCAGATGCCGAACCGGAATGCCTTCCCGGCTACCGACGAAATCTATATGGATATGCAGAAGCGGGGTTGCATTCAAACATTCGGAATGTGCCGCGACCGCTGACTGGATGTAGCCACGGCACGTTTTGTGTGCCGTGGGCTTTTATCGGAACGAACCCACGGCATGAAGGACATGCCGTGGCTACCACTGCCGATGACGTCACTCTGAAGGCCCCGGCTTGCCGGGGGCCTCAGAATCTGCCTTTCCCGCACTCGTCACTTGTCACTCCTCACTCGTCACTGCCGTTGGGCCTTGCCGGCGAGAACCACCGCGCCTGCTTCTGCGCGGAGGCTGTCAATGGCAAAGGGCAGCAGGAAGGGACGATCTATCGAAGCCGCCGGAAAACGGGACTGCAAGTAATATTCGATCAAAAACTCGACCACGGAGCGGGGCAGGGTCACGCCGTCGAGCGTAACCCATTCCAAGCGAAACTCCGCCGCGCCGTTCGCGCCCCAGACAGTTCCTTGCGCCGCTACCGTGTGTTCGCCGCGCAGGAGAAAATCAGCGAGGGGATTTGGCGGAACCCGGCGCCCTTCTTTCAGCTTGTCGAAATCCACTACCGAGGAACCCAGAATGCGGTTTGGCTGGAACGTCAGGCGCACTTGCGAGAGGCCGGATGGAAAGGAGGGAGATAATCCGTAGTGCAGGTAGGAATTGGCTTCCGGTTCCGTAATCTGGACCGCGCCAAAGGAGCGGCCGGACTGGAAGGCTTCCTCGATTCGATAGAACTTGGCCGCAACGGAGGCGGCGGCCTCCGGAGAGAGTTGCGCGTCCGGTTCCGCATTGCCGGCCTGCGCCACCAGGGACGAGGTTCCGCGGAGACCTGCGGCAAGCAGGACGAGCGCCACGAGAAGCTGGCCGGCGCGAAACGCTATTGGACTGGAGGAAAATCCCATCGTCTTACCCGCCTTATTCATAAACGCCCCCCAATTGCCCCCCACGATCGCTTCAGCCGCCTCCAGCCTTTTCTCTAGCCCCGGCCTTCAGGCCGGGGTTCGCGGCGATATTTTATTGACAGGCCGCTTTAGCGGCTTTCCCCTTCTTCGGCTTCAGCCCTTACTGCACCGATGGCGGAAGCCACCTTTCGGAAGCCCGCTGAAGCGGGCTGGGAGAAATCGGGTGGTTTCGGGTACCCAGGCGTGAACGCCTGGGCTAGAGAAAAATCCTGCTCGTCTCTGAATAATCCACGTTCGTTCCGTCATTTCCGTGGAGCGGCCGCGCTCAACGGTGGTTCCTGCTCCGGGCGAATTTCCCTCGCGCGCGGTTCGGCGAGCGTGCCTGTCCAGTGATACTCCGCTCCCACCGGTTCTTTCACTCGCACGTTGAGCCTGCCATTGAAGCCCACGGTTCCCGTGACTCTCCAGGCGTGTGCCTCGTCGGGAGTCTCCTCCTCCGAGGCCGCTGCCTGGGGAATCACCCGGAGATCGGTAAGGAGCGCCTCGTTCCTGGCGATTTGAAAGGCCGCGGAGAGCGAAGCCATCCGGCGGATCGAGTTCAATTCCTGGCCCGCGTTCGCAAGCCCGTCCAGTTTGAACAACGTCAGGTTGTGGCCGGTGACGCTGCCGGCTCCCCCGAGCGTTTCCAGAATCTCATTGCGATCCCGCCCCGAAGCCGCCAGGCGGACCGTGCCGCTCAGTTTCCCGGAGAAGAGATTGTTCCCGAAGCCGCCCTCGAGGGCGAGCTGGTTGAGGTCGAGGTTGGCGACGCGGGTCTCGACGCGAAACCGCGGCCGGCCGGAACCCCATTGAATCGTCGCCTTGCCGCTCTGCGCCCCGCCCGCTACCTCCCCGGTGAATTCTCGAATTTCGAGGACCCGGTCCTGCACCTCCACCGAGGCCCGGAAGTTCTTGATCGCCACGCCGCGATACACAACCGCATCCGACTGGAGACTGCCGCGTGCCGCCAGGGTGTCCAGGCGCATGCCCAGAAATGAAGCCTGCGCTTCCTCCCGGTTCCAAAAACGGAGAAACGACGCGAGCCGGTCCCGCGCGCGGAACAGCCGGTCCAGCTCCTCAAGGTCCACTTCGGAGACGTGCCAGTCAAATTCGATCCGCGGCCTCCGTTCGGCGGCAACGCCCGGCATCACGCGAGGGAACGGCCAGGCGCGGAGACTTCCCCGCAACTGAATTTCCCCAAGCGCGGCCGCGAACGACTTGACCAATACCTGATCGCGCTGAAACGACAATCGGGCCGAGGCAATTCGGATGGGCGCGTGCACCGCCGCCGAGTTGATGACTGCCTCCGACAACTCTGCCGTTCCTCGAATTTGAGGCGGCTTCCCTGCCGCTAGCGAAATGTCGGCGCGGAGGGCCATGTTTCCTTGCTCTACCCCGACGTGAATCGAACGGCCGCCGAGCTTCTGAGCCCATTCCAGAAGCGTGTTGACCGGAACCGCAACGCCCTCGACATGGACCTTGGCTGCGCGCCGGGCCCGGTCCCATTGGAGCGCAATTCCCAGGTTGCTTCCCTTCCCCAAATTGACGCGCACGGGGCCGAGCGAGCCGGTCTCGCCGTCAACCGCAACCGGAAAGTCGGAGAAGCGCAGCGCGCTTCGGGTCCCCTGTTCTTCTAAGACGCCGTCGGTGACGCGAAGGTTTCCCCGCAGAGTGGAGAGGCTGCCGCCCATTTGCAGCTCTCCCGCGAGCGTGCCCTGGCCCAGGAAGCGGGTATTCAAACGGTTGGTGAAGGACTTGGCGATCTCCACGAGCGTCGCCACGGAAACGCCTTCGATTTGCGCGCGCAGGTCCGGGCGGGGGCGGTGGAAGAGTTGCGCGATCCTTCCTTGAAGTATCACGGAACCTTGCGGAAGCGGGAGAGACAATGACGTCAGTTCGAGCGAGTCCGCGACCGGGTCCAGGAATCCGGTGATTTCTCCCGTGAGCGTCGGAGCGCCGGGCGGCGAAAGCAGGTCCCAGCGATGAAGTTCTGCGAGGCTTGCTTTTCCCGACACGCGGAGCAACGAGGTCGTTCCGGCCAGGTGCAATTGAAAATTGAGGAGTCCATGAATCCCGTAATCGCTCCCCAACGAGATGCGCAGGAATTCCGCCAGGTGCGCGCCTTGGGCGGACAAGTCCAGGCGCACCGGAATTCCGGTTTCTTCCTGAATGCCGGTAGAGAACGACGCCAACTCCACCCGCCCCTCGATCCGGCTGACCGGACGCACGAGCGAGTCGGTCCGGCTGGGCGTCCCTTCAAACCGCAGCGCCCAAGGTTGCTGCGGCGTGGAAGGCGGCGTCAGGTCGAGGTCCAAATCATCAATGACGTAAACCTGTTTCTGGCCTTGGGACTTGAAGTTGATTCTGGCCGACTCCACCCGAATCGCGGGCAAGGAGGCAGAGGAAGGGGAAGAAGCAGAGGAAGCAAAGGAAGCAGAAGAGGCAGAAGCGGACCAGAGCGCCCCCAGGTTCCACTGACCTCCGGCGGCGCGGACGACGTTCAGGCTGGGACGAACTAAGACGAGGGTTGAGAACCGGAATCGCCGCTCCCAGAGCGACCCCAGCGCGACGCGCGCTCGCAACGATTCCATGCGGGCAAAAGGCTCGAACCCAAAGCGCGGGTCCTCCTCGACCACCACGTCCTCGATCTCAAACCCCGGCCCGTCGAGCAGTCGCACGTGCACGGCGCCGATGCGGACCGGGCGGCCCAATCCTTGCGAGAGAGCCGCCGCAATCCCCTGACGCCAGAAGGTGACCGTTACCCAGGGAACGGCCAAACTCACCAGGAGAAAAATTCCTGCGGCCCAAACGATATTGCGAATCCAACGCGCGCGGGTCATCGGTAGCCGAAGCAAATAACTTACTTTCTCCTACTTGTCGAGCACCTCGATGTACCCCAAATGGCTTGAGGTGTCACCGGCCCACCAAATGCGGTTCGGGTTGGATGGATCTAATTCAATCCTTCTCGCATCCGACTCCACGATTGGCAGCGAGAATTCCGTCCAGGTTTCCGTCTTGGGATCGAACCGGGCAATTTTGTCCGCCGTCTGTTCGGTTAACCAAATCACCTTGCGCTTCGGGTCAGCGACCACGTGATACGCGCCGCTATTCTCGGTGGGAGGCTGATAGAAGGTCATTTTGGCGGTCTGGTGGTCAATCTTCACCAGTTTCCCGGTCTTATGGAAGCCGACCCAGAGGTTGCCGTCCCAATCCGTTCCCATCCTGCGCGGAATGTCCACTCCGGGGGTCGGGAACTCGTCAATCTTTCCGGTGGCAGGGTCCAGCCGGCCCATCTTGTTCACTTCCCTTTCGGCGAACCAGACCGTTCCATCCCCGGCGACATCTAACCCGTAGGCGTTCGGGTTCTTTTTGGTTTCGACCCAGGAAGGAATGTCGTAGGCGACAAACTGCTTGGTTTGGATATTCAACCCCACGATCCGGGTACCGGCAGTCGTCCAGACCATCTTTCCATTCGGGTCGGCAACCATGGTGTTTCCGCTGATATTGCCCTTTAAGGTGGGGGGCACTGGATAGGAGGTAAACTCCATGGTCCTTGTATCGAATTGCAGCCAGCGGCGATTGGCGCCGATCTCGGCCATCCAGATCGAATCACCGGCGCCTCGTGCAGGCGGACCCATGTGAGCCAACGTGCCGGGTTTCGTTCCTCCGGCGGGTGGAGGAACCTGGGTAAAAGTGAAAGTCTTCGGATCGAACTTGGCCAGGGCATATACGTTGAGCTGGTTCGCCCAAGCAACTCCCCCTGGGTCCACGGTGAGGTCATGGAACGCTGCGTCGGGATTCGGCGCCTCAAAATCCACGGCGATATACCGGGCGGCGTCCCCTTTCAGCAAGGTCCTGGACAAGCGGCCATTGGGATCGAACTTTGGAGTAGTGTTTGAAAAATTCTTCGCCAGATAATCCAGCAGGATCTTATTTTCCTGATCGGTCCAGTCTACGGCCCGGGCGGGGTTTTCATGGATGCGTTCTCGCATCCAGGCGAGCTTCTTCTCCCAGTTGTCGCGGGTCCATCGCATTTGCGTCAGTCGGTGGAGGTAATGGCATTGCGGGCACTTCGCCTGCACTATCTGTTTGCCATCCCCTTCCGGCAGATTGGGCGGGGGCAACTCGGAATCCAGTTCGTTGCCGCTCACGCGCCCGGGCGTCCTCACCCATCCGTTCGGCACCACCGCCCCTTGCTTCTCCGTGAGCGACACGTCGGCGGTCGCGGGCCGACCGGCCGTCAAATCCACCGGCGCGGGCTTGCTCTGAAAGCCGTTCCCAATCCCCTGCACCGTGTATTGCCCCGGCGGGAGGTTATTCACTGTGTAACGGCCTTGCGCTTGACTGATGACCATGAACGTCAGACGTCTCTCGGGATGGATCAATTTCACATAAGCTCCGGGGAGCGCCTGCCCGGACGCGCTCCTGACCACTCCCTGAACGCTGCCGGCAAAGTCTGCGGCACGAACCGAGTGGACGCAGACCAACAGCATTCCAGCCGCGATTACAGCTAACATCCGCCTCCCATGGCTGAACATTGTTTTCTCCTCCTTTGTGTTACGGAACCAATCGTTTTGTTGCCGTCCCGGCCCTTGCCCCTTACCGCACCAGGCTGAAAAGCCTTCGCCAGCGAGCTTTCTGCGGAAACTCGAACAGAATCTCAACCAACCGCCCGGCATACTCGGGCACGCTGGTCTTGCGGTACTCTTCGCTGGTGGTCTCAAAGGACCAGTAAATCACCAGCGGATTCCCGACAATGTTTTCCCGGGGAACAAATCCCCAATAGCGGCTGTCGGAGCTGTAATCGCGGTTGTCGCCCATGACAAAATAGTAGCCCTCCGGAACAACCACTTCGCCGTCTTGCATGACCTGCTCCAACTGGGCGGCCCAGTCGGGGAAGGCCGACGACGCGGGGAGCGACGGAAAGTTATCCCGATAGTCCTCCATGCGAAAGCTCTTGTGGACGGCGTGGGGCTCCTGCAACGCGACGCCGTTGCGGTAGACCTGCTTGTCGCGCAGCCGGATGCGGTCTCCCGGAACGCCGATCACCCGCTTGACGAAATACGTCCCCGGATCGAGCGGGTAGCGAAACACGATGATGTGATCGCGCTCGACCGAAAGATAGGGGAGAAAGCGGGCCAGGAACGGCGGGGCATAGCTCACCTTGTCCACCATGAGGTGATCGCCGATCAACAACGTGTCTTCCATAGAACTCGAAGGAATCTTGAACGCCTGGATGAGGAAGGTCGTGCCGAACAGCGCCAGAATCACCGTGACGACCAGCGATTCCAGGTATTCCCGCGCGGTGGATTTCTGAATCCGAGGCTCGGACGCCGCTTCTTGCTGCGTTTCAGTTGGTTTTGCGATTTCCGTTTTCAAGCGTGCTCTCCCTTAACTTTGCCAGCGCGATCTGAGCGGCGGCCTGCTGGGCTGCCTTCTTGCTGTCGCCGTCCGCCTGGGCGAGTTCTTCGCCCCGCAGGCGGATCTGCACCGTAAAGACCTTCTGATGCTCGGGACCCCGCTCCCCGACCACGACATAGCGCGGCGGCGGAGCGTGCTTCCCCTGCAACAATTCCTGCAACTCCGACTTGTAATCCACCGTCGGGACGTGCTCCCAGTTGACGGACTCGAGGACAAAGCGGCGGACAAAGGCCCGCGCCGGTTCCATGCCGCCATCGAGATAAATAGCCGCCACCAGGGCTTCCAGGGCATCCACCAACAGCGTCTTCTTCGCTCGCCCTCCGCTCTGCTCTTCCCCCTTCCCGAGCCGGAGGAATTGGCCGAGCGCGATTCGCTGGGCCACCGGATAGAGATGCGCCGCGCTCACCAGGTGAGCCTTGCGCTTCGAGAGCTTCCCTTCCGACCAGTCCGGAAACTGCGTGACGAGGTCCTCACTCACCAGGAAGCCCAGGATCGCATCCCCCAGAAATTCCATCTGCTCATTAGGGGCGATTCTTTCCGTGGCTGCCGCCTCCTGGGCGTGCGAGCGGTGCGTCAACGCCCGAACGAGCCGCGAGGGATTCTGAAACGAATACCCGATCGCCGTCTCCAAATCCACGCTGCGGGCTGAGGTCATGACTAGGTATCAGGTGTTCGGTGTCAGGTTTTTCTGGCCAAGACCTATACCCTAACACCGAGCACCTCTTTACCTGGATTATTCATAACGGTTTCGCAAAACGCGCTGGTCCAAGCGTTGCGAAGCTGCTTCTGTAGCCGTTCCCCTTCTCTCTAGCCCCGGTCCCGCTTGGCGGGACCGGGGTAAGCGGAGCAATTTATTTTGCAGGCTGCTTTAGCAGCCTTTCGGTTGTCGGCTTTAGCCCTCGTTAAACCCTCTGGCTAAAGCCGGCCTTGGGAAGCCCGCTGAAGCGGGCTGGGGGTCACTTCTTGACACTGCCTACACAGCGCTGAAGCGCTGGGCTAGAGAAAAAGGACCGTCCTTCATGAATAATCCAGGTTAAGGCCCGCTCGGGGCTGCGCCTCCCGCCGCGGCTCTGGCCTTGAGCACAAAATCCTTCGCTTCCGCCACCAGGTCTCGGGTTCCCCCATCGGGATTGGGAATCTTGACGCCACCGACTCCGGCGGCCCGCTCGAGCGCATCAAGGGCCAAATCGAATTTCTTCTGGAACGAGTAGGCGAGACCCAAGCGATAAAAGGTAACCGGGTCGGGCATGGAGGCCAGATCGGCCGCCAGCTTCAATTCCGCTTCCGCCTTCTCGAAGTCCTCCCGGATCAAGTTCATCATCCCCAGCGCGGCGTGGGAAGTGGACGCCGCCTCCCGCTTGGTTTGCTCCCACTGTCCCGGCGTCAGGTTCGCCGGCTGCGGCAACTTCTGCAAGAGGTCCAAGGCCCGTTTCCCATACTGTTCGGCCTCGGCCAGCTTCTCGTCGCGGTCGGCGTCATTCTTGCCCGTCCGCTCGGGGATCGCGGAGGCCAGGACCAGCAAGGCCACCAGGTTGTTTTCGTTCTCCACCAGAGTCAGCTCGCCATAAGTCAGTACCTTGTCGTAGTCGTTCTTGGACTGATAGGCCTGCGTCGCCGACTGAAAGGCAAACTCTTTCAGCTCGGAGTCTTTGTATTGGAGCAGGAAGTCCTCAATCAGGCGAATCTGCTCGTCCGGCTTCGGCTCGCGCATGAATTTGAGGTAGGCCGCAAACTCCTCCTGCGATTTGGCCTTGGGCTGGCGGACCGGGGGCGAAGCCGACTCGGGCGGGGCGGCTGGAGCCGCTGCGGGCGCAGGCGGGGTGGCGGGCGTCTCCTGGAGAGCCCACGCCGAGGACATTCCGCCGGCCAGAACCAGGCAGACCATCCAGACCGTCACTGCGATTCGACCCGTTCGCTTCTGCATAGATTCCATTCGCCTTGTTTCCGTCAGGGCATCCCGGCTTGCCGGGATGCCGTTAGCGTTGTTCTCCGCCTCGCGGCTTCAGCCGCTGAGGTTTGTCCGAATAACGCCTGCGATGCGGCTCAGGAAAGACTCGCCTCAGGCGCTGAAGCGCCCATCAGCCCAGAGCGGTTTCGGCACGACTAAAGTCGTGCCCTGACGAGGCGACTACTTTCCTTCCCTGCCGAGCGGCACTCGCTGCCGAGAGTTCTGTTGCTGCGGCTCGCTCCCGGCGGGTGGTACAAACCCAGGGGGTATAAACCCCTCTTGGAGACCCTTCTCGGCGGCCGCCCGCGTGTCGGGAGAAGGGTCGCCGGATTCCAGAGCCGCCGCGTACTCGCTCACGGCCCCCTGCCGGTTCCCTTCGAGGTCGAGCAGCCGTCCGAGGTAAATATGAGACCAGGCCTTGGTGCGCGGATCGGAAGCGAGCGAAGCCGCCTGGCTGAAATACTCTTTGGCGCGCTCCGGCTGCTTCTGCTGGCTCGCCACAATCGCCAAGCCGTAGAGCGCCCGCCCCTGCGGTCCGAATTGCTGCGACACGGCTTCGAAGCTCTGCCGCGCCTCTTCGAACTCGCCCCGCGCCAGGCTGGCCTCGCCCTGGCGGGTCATCTGCTCCAGGGGATTCCACTGGAATTCCCGCCGGACGCCGGAGATCTGCGCGCGAAACCGCACCTTGGCTAGGCGCTCCTGCTCTTGCTTGAGCGGGATGGCGTCTATCATTTCGGAATAATAGAGGCGCATGCCGACCGGCTGTTTCTCAAACTCTTCCATCGCGTTAAAGAAGTAAGCGGCGAGGTAGAACCCTTCTTCGACCGCCGCCTGCGCCGCGCGCTGCCTGGCCTGCGGATCGCCGCGCATCCGCCGCGCCTGAATCGCGCGGATCAGCGATTCGGTCAGGAGCAGGCTGAAATTGCTCCGAAAGGCTGTTTCGAGCGCCGGCGCGCGCGCCGCGTTCCTGTGCAACTCCGCTTTGGAGTCAATCACCCGCGCGTGCCGAAACGGGAACGGATCGAGAAGGTAATGCAGCCAGCCATGCCGGATTTCTTCCTCCGCCGCCTCGACCGAGGGACCGACGACAATAAAATAATTGTCCCCATAGCTGCGGGCGTCGGTCTGGTCGGGCGCTCCCAGCGGACTAACGTAAATGGCGAAGCGGCGATTGAAGTAGCCGGACGTGTCGAGGCGCAGATAAGCATTGCTCTCTTGGATCACCCGCGCCAGCAGCTTGCGGTAGCCGTCGGCTTCCTCTTCCATCGCGGGCAAGTATTTCCCCCAGAGGCCCGCAATGTCCGCCTCGCGATAGAAGGCGGCGAGCAAGGGGACCATCTCTTGCAGGTCGAGGACTTCCGGCGGGAGGTTGCCCTGACTCTTCGGCAACTCGAGCGCCGGCGGCGCCGACAAATACAGCGCCAGCGAAACATACTGGCTCAGGTCCTGCGCCGGATCGGAGTGCCGGTGGCTGCGGTAGAATTCCTGCAACGCCGCCCGGCTCGGAATCGTCCGCGCGGCCAGCTCCTGGCGCACGGCCACCCGCAATGGCACCGGGTCGGGCCTCTGCGTCTCTGCATTGAGGCCCGTATCGTAGCCCGCCGCGTTGATGGCCGCTAACACCGTGAAAAGCTGCGGGTTGGGATCAGCGACGATCTCCTGGGCCGGCAGGCGGAAGGCTCCTCCGAGGAGGAAGCAGCCAAGCAGCAGAATCCGGAAGGAATTATCGAGTTTCATCCATCACTCAGCGGCCCGCTTGTCTTTCGGGCCGGCAGCGATCCAGGCCAAGTATTCTCTCTTTTAGTCTAGGGAAATCCCCCCGCGCCGTCAACCGTTGGGCGGCGGGACATTGGGGGTTGCTATAATCGGATGCCTGTGGCTATGCCGGAAGAACTGTTGGGAGAATGAAACATGGCAAAGGATCATATTGTGGAGGAAGTCCGCCGCATTCGAGAGGAGCAAGCGGCAAAGCACGCTTTCGACATCAAAGCAATCCTGGCCGCCGCAAAGAAACGACAGCGCCGATCAGGACGGAAAGTGGTCTCCCTGACGCATCGCAATGGACCGCTGGACAGAAGCCCGTGCCCCTCGATCCGCAAATCGGCCTGACCCGGCGATGCCGCCGGCCGCGCTTCGATCCGCGGGGTGGCCGGCCAAGGCGTCCGCAAGAGAACCCCATGCTGGTTGCGCGGTAGAAATTTGACGGAGTTGCTAACAATGGAAACTTGTGGCAATCCATCATTATTGGCGGCGAGATGACTAAAGATATCATTCTGGATTATTTCTGGCTTTGGAGCCACAGGTATTCGTTTCCCAAATACGGTGCCGTGTTTTTCGGACATGGAAATCTGCCGAAGACTACTATGCAAACACCCTCAGGGAAGCTAAGTTTCAGTTTATGGGAGAGAAGCAACCGGAGCCAGAGGTCGAAGACGCCGAAGAGCTGGAGATTTCTCTGGATGCCGAGCCTCAAGTCGTGGACGCCGCTGCCAGTGGCCACTCAAACTGAGCCCGTGTCATCATAGGGGACCCCCAACGCAAGGGTAAGACGGGATATTTTCATGACTTCGTTCATTTTTTTCCTCGTCACGAAGTCCACGTCCCCGTCTGTTTGCCGTGCCGGGTCGACCTCAATCGCGGAGCGGGAATTTTCTCTGGCTGCTTAGCAACAGCCGATGGCGGAAGCACCAGTAGATTCCGATAGATCGTTCGCCCCCATCCAAGCTTCATGATCGCAACTGGTCTTATTTTTCAGCCTGATCCTCACCGGCGGAACCAAGCATTATTTTATTATATTCGTCCATATCCGACGGCACGCAGAACTGCTCATCAAATTCCCCGACAGTTCCGAATGCGGGAAATTGACTCGGAATCCACCTGTATGTGTTGGTTAGGAGCACAAAGGGCTTGGTGTAGAACTTCGGATCGTCAACCGTCACGGTGGTCTCCAGAACGTTATAGCTCACCCGTGTGTACCGCTCCTCCACGCGCATATCCGCGCTATGCGGATGGCCTGCCTGATCGAGCCAGCTCCTGACGTCGAGGCCATTCGTATTCACAACCAGTGTGTAATCTCCATCCCAGTGGCCCACCGAGTATCCGTACCATCTGCTTTTAGGTCCGCCCTTGGCGCCCACATTCTTGGGAAGCTCGCGCCCGTCCATCCATACGATGCGCCCTATTCTATCATACTGACTCACCATGCTAATGCGGTCCGGCATTTGACTGAATGCGAGTCCTTTGGATTCTTGCAACAAGTTACGCGGAAAACCCCAAGGATCACACTTCAGGTAGGGATCGTTGGAATCCGTACTGAATGTGCCGGGAATATTAAGCTTGAACCGCGCCAGCCCCGCGGGCGTGAAGGAAGGTTCCTCGCCCCGTTTCGCGCCAATCGGCCCCGCCCAAGCCCCGTACAGATCGCGACGCGGAGCGGGCCCTCCCGGACCGTTCTTTTCCAATAGTTGGACGTGGGTTACGACTTGCGCCGAAAGATTCGGAGAAAGAGCCAGCGCTGCAGCCCCAATGACGATCAAGCTCGAGAACGAATTTTGCATTTTCCGCCTCCGGGGATACTAGTTGATATTTCGACCGCCCTGCTGGCCATCACGCAACTCCGTGCCATCAGCCAGCACGATTCTGTTGAGACGCCCCACTGGCCGGCCATCCTTGGACTGGTAAAGGTAAATCGTAATCACGTCTCCGGGCTCCATTGACGCCTGGCTCCATCCCTTCAGCTGAAGCGTCGACGGACTGCTCGCCTCCGCGGCCCAATGCTGGACATTCCCCTTGTCATCCTTTACGTCAACCTGCACAATGCAGTGCGGGTTGGCCCAAAACCATTTGGTCACCGTCGCGCCCTTCAGGACCACTGGTTTGCTCGTATCGTAATTACTAGAGGAGTGGTGTGCAAGCAGCGGGATGCATGCGATCAGAAAACACACAACCAGGCCCCAGGACGCCACGAACCTAAACTTCATGGCAACACCTCCTCATGGAAAACTACACAAAGCGCCGCATCGCGCAATTCCATCCCCGCAATGTGTCAAAGCTCTTTAGAAATGGCACATTTCCTTTTAACCAGAATTTCCTTTTTGGCTCCCACCAGCGCAGATAATACACCCTTCCGAGGGTTCCAGCGCAACATTTTTTCTTTGGCCGGCCCCAGGGGATTCGGAGCGGAGTCCCGCCTCCCGGAAGGCAAGTCCCATCGCGCTCGGCTGCGGCAGGCGTCGGCCCGCTCGGATATCGGCGGCATAAGGCAGCGACACGCCGAGGGGCATGCAGTCTCGCGGCTCCCCATCTCCTAGCTGTCAGCCGCTGGCCGTCAACGCAGAAAAGCCCCTTGTGGAAAATCTTCTCCCCACCCCATAATAGCGCCCAGGCAGAATGGCGGAGGGCGAACCTGCGCAGCCGAACACATTCGATCGAAGGAGGCTAGATGGACGAGAAAGCGCATTGAAGTGTCGGTGAGAGAATCGGTCCGCATCATTCGGGCTTAGGGTGTTTTGAGCCGCGGATCAAAACGAAATGGCACGGGCTCGCCGATACGCAGCTTTGAGAAATCACAATGGCGGGGATTGATGAGAAAGTTGCTTTCGCCAGCTATGACTACACTTGGAACGCGCAGCACAGCCGAGCTGCCTATCGC